>JBFWTA010000023.1:0-14128 GCA_050248075.1 Bdellovibrionales bacterium
ACAAGCCGCCCGAACTGGTTGCGCGAGCTGAGCGCGATCATGAATCCGTAACCGATCAAAAGAAAATAAAGCCCGAGCACGAACATCGCGCCCGCCATGCCCAGTTCTTCCGCCAGCACGACGAAAATGAAATCGGTGTGCTTTTCGGGAAGAAATTGCAACTGGCTTTGCGTGCCTTGCCCGAAGCCCTTGCCGAACAGCCCGCCGGAACCCAGCGCGATTTTCGATTGAAGAATATTATAGCCCGCCCCCAACGGATCGGCACCGGGATCGATGAATGTCATCAGCCGCGCGCGCTGGTAGTCGTGCAGGTGATGCCAGCCGATCGGCAGGATGGCGAGAGCGACCACGAATGCGATGGCGAATTTCCACCAGCGGACCCCGCCCACGAAAAAAATCGCCCCGCTCGCCAGAATAAGCAACAGGGCCGTGCCGAGATTGGGCTGCATGAGAACCAGCCCCACCGGCGCCAGCACCATGGCCACCGGCGCCACCAGTTTGACCGGCTGGCCGACATCCTCCGGCGACATGCTGTGAAAATATTTTGCCAGTGCCAGCACAAGGGCGATTTTCATAAGCTCAGACGGCTGCAGCACGAAAAAACCGAGATTGATCCAGCGCTGTGCGCCCATGCCGATATGGCCCATCACTTCGACGACCACCAGCAGGACGAGCATCAGGCCGTAAAACGGATAGGCGATATTGAGCCATACCCGCACATCCACCAGCGCCACGACCATCATCACCAGCAGCCCGAGCGCAAAACGCGACAGCTGTGCGCCTGCCCAGGGCTCCCATTTCTGTCCGCCCGCCGAATAAAGCATCGCCACGCCCAGGGCGCCGATGACGATCACCAGCACGACAAAACCCCAGTTAAGAAGCCTCAGCTTGTCGCCAAGCCCGAGATGTTCGGCGGAGGAAAGACGAGACATAAGAAGCTATTGGTCGTTAGCTGTTAGTTGTTAGCCGGCAGGTAATCTTTTAATATGTACCCGTCTTTTTATGCTATTACCAACATGTTACAATAACCGCTAACAGCTAAAGGCTTGCATGCAGTCCGCTATAGTCGTCTTCCCAGGTTCCAACCGCGAGCGCGATGCCGCGCTGGCGCTGAAACGCGCCACCGGCAAGGCGCCGAAAATGGTCTGGCATGGCGACAGCGATTTGCCGAAATGCGATCTGATTGTCATTCCGGGCGGCTTTTCCTATGGCGATTACCTGCGTACCGGGGCCATGGCGGCGCATTCTCCGGCGATGCGCGCCGTGGCCGACGCCGCCAAAAAAGGCGTGCGGGTGCTCGGCATCTGCAACGGCTTCCAGATTCTCTGCGAAACGCAAATATTGCCCGGCATCCTGCTGCGCAATGAAAATCTTAAATTCATATGCCGCGCCGTCACGCTGAAGGTCGAAAATGCCGATACCGATTTCACCCGCGCGTATAAACCGGGGCAGGAAATCCGGGTTTTTGTCGCGCATGGCGACGGCAATTATTTTGCCCAGCCGGATACGCTGAAAAGTCTTGAGGACAATAACCAGATTGCCTTCCGCTACTGCGACAATCCGAACGGCTCGATCCTCGACATCGCCGGTATCTTCAACAAGGCCCGCAATGTTCTCGGTCTGATGCCGCATCCGGAAAATGCCGTGGAGCCCATGCATGGCACCACCGATGGGGCAGGGCTGTTCGAGAGCCTTGCGAAAGCCGCTTAGGAGGCTGCGATGACCTTGTTTCCCGTGCTGATATTAACGGCTTTGACGTTGTCCGCCTTTCAGGCAAGGGCCCAGAGCAACGCCGAAGAACTGGCGGCCATGCAGCAATGCCGGTCCTATCTGGATTGCACGATCATATGGAGCGGCTGCAGCGATCTGGCCATTAACAAAGCCTATGTTGAACAGTTTAAACAGGTATCGGCATGCAGCGGCTCCACGCCGCATAATCCAAAGGCGCTGCCGACCTGCGAGGAGAACAGATGCGTTATCGTGGTGCCGGATACGGGCGATGGCACGTAAATTAAATTCCGCTTCTCACCCGAGACAAAAGGGGGCGTGCGAGAACCGCTCCTCCATAAAACAGCCAGGCAAATACAGGTAATGACAAAAACAGCCCCCATATCCATTGAAGACAAACCCGGCCTTAATGCCTTGCTCGCCGATCACGGCATGACGCGCGACGAATACGAAGTCCTGCTGCGCGTGCTGGGGCGCGATCCGACGCTGGCGGAATTCGGCGTGGCCGCGGCGATGTGGTCGGAACATTGCTCCTATAAATCCACGCGCGTCTGGCTCAAGCAATTACCGACCCGGGCGCCGCATGTCATCTGCGGCCCCGGCGAAAACGCGGGCGTCATCGATATCGGCGAGGGGCTGGCGGCGATTTTTAAAATCGAAAGCCACAACCACCCGTCCTATATCGAACCCTATCAGGGCGCCGCCACCGGCGTCGGCGGTATCCTGCGCGATGTGTTCACCATGGGCGCGCGGCCCATCGCCAATCTCAACGCGCTGCGTTTCGGCGATCCGAAGCATCCGAAAACGAAATCGCTGGTGTCCGGCGTCGTGGCGGGCATCGGCGGCTATGGCAACTGCGTCGGCGTGCCCACCGTCGGCGGCGAAACCAATTTTCATCCCAGCTATAACGGCAACTGCCTCGTGAATGCGATGACGGTCGGGCTCGCCGACAAGAACCGCATTTTCTATTCGGCTGCGGCGGGCGTCGGCAACCCGGTCGTCTATGTCGGCTCCAAAACCGGGCGCGACGGCATCAAAGGCGCCACTATGGCCTCCGTCGAATTCAACACCGACGCCGAAGCCAAGCGCCCGACGGTGCAGGTCGGCGATCCGTTCACCGAGAAACTGCTCATCGAAGCCTGTCTCGAGCTCATGGCGACCGACGCGATCGTTTCCATTCAGGACATGGGAGCGGCCGGGCTCACCTCGTCCTCGGTCGAAATGGCGTCCAAAGGCAATCTCGGCATCGAACTCGATCTTGATCATGTGCCGCTGAGAGCCGTGGGCATGAGAGCTTACGAAATTATGCTGTCCGAAAGCCAGGAACGCATGCTCATGGTGCTCAAGCCGGGGCGCGAAAAGGAAGTCGAAAAACTGTTCCATAAATGGGAACTCGATTTCGCTGTCATCGGCAGGCTGACCGACACCGGCCGTCTGGTCTGCAAGCGCGACGGCAAGGTGGAAGTGGACATTCCGGTCGGTCCGCTGGTCGACCAATCGCCCATGTATAACCGCCCGTGGGAGCCAACCCCGGCGCAGCCCGCCGTCGATCCCGCGGCCTATCCGCTGCCGAAAGGTGAAACGCCCTTGTCGGTTCTGCAAAAACTCATGCAGACGCCGGATCTGTGTTCCCGCCGCTGGATCTGGGAGCAATATGACAGTCTAATCGGCGCCGATACGGCCATCGGTCCCGGCGGTGACGCCGCCCTCGTGCGTATCCGCGACACGAATCGCGCGCTTGCCATGACCGTCGATTGCTCGCCGCGCTATTGCGCCGCCGACCCCGTGATGGGTGGCCGGCAGGCGGTGGCCGAGACATGGCGCAACATCTGCGCGACCGGGGCAAAGCCGCTGGCGATCACCGACAACATGAATTTCGGCAACCCCGAAAAGCCGCGCATTATGGGCCAGTTTGTAGGATCCGTGCAGGGCATCAAGGATGCCTGCCTCGCGCTCGATTACCCCGTCATCTCCGGCAATTGCAGTCTCTATAATGAAACCGACGGCAACCCCATTCTGCCCGCGCCGGTCATCGGCGGCGTCGGCCTGCTGGACGATGTTGCGAAAACCACGACCATCGCTTTTAAGGCCGAAGGCGAAGCCGTTTATGTGATTGGCGAAACCAAAGGCCATATCGGCCAGAGCCTTTATCTCCGCGACATTCATGGCAGGGAAGAAGGTCCTCCGCCGCCCGTCGACCTCAAGGCCGAGCGCAAGCACGGTGAATTCGTGCGCGATCTTATCAATGCAGGCCTCATCACCGCCTGCCACGATGTGGCGGATGGCGGTTTGCTCGTGGCCATCGCCGAAATGGCGCTGGCGGGCAGTCGCGGCTGCGAGTTGACGGCGGAAGGCGATGCCGGCTTCTGGTTTGGCGAGGATCAGGGCCGGTATGTCCTTACCACCGGGCAGGGCTTGGGGATTGAGAAAAAGGCTCAGGCTGCCGGCATTACCTTAAGCCGGCTGGGTACCGTGAGCGGTAATTCTTTATCGATTAAAGGTAGCTCCGGCCCGCTGGAATTATCGGCGCTGAAAGCCCTTCACGAAAGCTGGTTGCCGCACTATATGGGAAGCTAGAGGTTTTTCCGTATGGCCATGGACATCAACGAGATCGAGCGGCTCATCAAAGACGCACTGCCCGACGCAATGATCGAGATAACCGATCTGCGCGGCGATGGCGATCATTACTCGGCGCATGTGCAAAGTGCCGCGTTTATCGGTAAAACCCTTGTCCAGCAGCACCAGATGGTTTATGCCGCCCTGCAGGGCCGGGTCGGCGGCGTGCTACATGCGCTGGCGCTGAAGACATCCACGCCGCCGCAGCAGCAACAGCAGGCATAGAGAGGGAGTGTTAAACATGGATAATATGGCCGCCGAGCGCATCCGCGCCGACATTACCGCAAACGATGTGGTGCTTTACATGAAGGGTACGCCCGTTTTCCCGCAATGCGGGTTTTCCGCCCAGGCGGTGCAGATACTCAATATGCTCAATGTCCCTTTCAAGGGCGTCGATGTGCTGACCGATCCCAGCCTGCGCCAGGGCATCAAGGATTTCAGCAACTGGCCGACCATTCCCCAGCTTTACGTGAAGGGTGAATTCGTCGGCGGCTGCGATATCATGCGCGAGATGTTCCAGAGCGGCGAGCTCCAGCAGACATTCAAGGCAAAAGGCGTTGCCGTCGCGCCAGCCACGCAACCGGCTTAATTCCCGATTTGCAGAAGTTTAGTGCTTGGAGGCGGGCGCCTTGCCGGTTTCCTCGCGGCGCACGAAAGCGCCACGGCCCAGGCCGTTCACGGCATAGGTTTCGTTCACATGCGCGATGCCGGACAACGGTTGCGTGGCGGAATGCTCGCCCAGACGGGTTGAATCGTTATTGTTCTTTTTCACGGCGGGAGTAGACATCGGTCCTCCTGTACACGCACAGAAATTTATTGTGCATTGCACATATAATAATCGGAAAGGGTCAAAAAGGCGTTAAATATGATTTTGCATATTTTCTTTTTATTTCAGAGCATTAGGATGAGTGATTCGTTAAAAAACGTAAAACATTATCCTTGTCCCGCACCGCCGAAGCCGGGGAAGCCAGGTAATTAAATTAGCTGAAAAACGTGGAAACGAGCGGGGGTTAATATCCCGTGTTGCACTTCACGATCAGCTCGTGGCTGCTGGCGGTATTCCAGAAATAGCTGCTGTCCGGCGGGGTAATATTGGTTTCCTTGAGAATCGTATAGCCGCGGCCCTGGCACTGATAGCTCGCCTTGTCATAGCAGTCGCCGCTGCCCAGGAACCAGCCGCCGCAGGTGATGCGCCAGCCGCGCGCGCCGTCGCCGATATTGACGATTTGCGCGGGCGCCGCATGGCTGCATCCGGCAAGCGTAAAGATAACGGCGGCGATGCCCATCAATTTGCCGGGTGACAACATCTTTGGCTCCTGACCTGTGCGGTGAAGGCGGAAATACCGCCGAGACTCGGATCGATGCCGAAGCTTACGAATGCCTGCGGGCCGAGTCCAGCGGCGGAATCATGTCAGTTCTTTTTTGACCGCCTCGACCACATCGCCCCATTCGCCCGGCACTGTCTGCCGGAACAGCCGCGCGGTCGGATACCAGGGGCTATCGCTGCGATCCAGCATCCAGCGCCAGCAGGCGGTATGCGACAGTAGAATCCACACCGGCCGTCCCAGCGCACCCGCCAGATGCGCCGCCGAGGTGCAGACGGTGATGACGATATCCATATGCTCCATCAGCGCCGCCGTATCGGCGAAATCGCCGAGTTCAGGGATTCCGATCTTCGGCGTGCCGGCCAGCATGATGCGGTCGGCGATGCCGAGATCCTTTTGCAGGCTGTAAAGCTCCACGTCGCATGACGCGAATGGCATGATATCGAACAGCGACATCGACCGGTTGAAATCGTTTTTCTGTTTCGGGTTGCCCGACCAGACGAGGCCAACGCGCCGTTTCCGTTTCGGCCCCAGCTTCTGCGTCCAGAATTCTCTGCGTTCGTCCGGGGCCCGTAAATAAGGAATAGCGGCGGGAATATTGTCTGGCCTCGTGCCGCAGGCAAGCGGCAGGCTGAGCAGGGGGCAGTGATAATCGAAATCCGGAAGCGCCTCGCCATGGGCGATGACCTGCGCCGGGCCTTCCAGCGATTGCATCAGCGATTTCAGGGCGGGCTGTACTTCAAGAACGATTTTGGCGCCCAGCAGGAAAATGCGCCTGGCGTAACGGCAAAAATGGATGGTGTCGCCGAAACCCTGCTCGGCATGCAGCAATACGGTCTTGCCGTTGATGTCCTGCATGCCGGTCCATTGCGGCTGGCGGAAGGCGCGGCGCGGCGCGAGAAAGTCGCTCATTTTCCAGCGCCATTCATAGAGCGGCCAGCCGCCGGCGAAATCGCCGGTGAGAAGTTTCACGAAACCTTTGCTCCATTGCGCGTCGGCGAAATCAGGCTGGATGGCGATCGCCCGGTCATAGCTTTCCAGCGCCTCGTCATGCCGCCGCAATTCCTGCAGCGCGATGCCGCGATGATACCAGGCGCGCGCGAAATCGGGCTTGAGTTCGGTTGCCTTGTCATAACTGGCGATGGCGTCTTCGTTGCGCCGCATGCGGCGCAGCGCATTGCCACGGTTGTTCCATGCTTCGGCATAATCCGGTTGCAGCCCTATGGCGCGGTCGAAACTGGCGAGCGCATCGTCGTAACGCTCCATTTCCCGCAACACGTTTCCGCGGTTGTTAAGCGCGGCGGGATAACCCGGGCGCAGCGCCAGCGCCTTGTCATAGGCCGCAAGGGCTTCGTTGATCCGGTGCAGCGCCTGCAGGCTCAGCCCGCGGTTGAAGTGAATATCCGGTATGTTCCCGCCGATGCCGATCGCACGGTCGAAACTGGCCAGCGCTTCGGCATGGCGGTCAAGCTGCTGCAGCGCGACGCCCTGGTTGTTAAGCGCCAGAGGCTGCGCCGGATCGGCCGCGAGCGACTCGCCGATAATCCGCAACGCTTCCTCGAACTGGCGCCTCTGGAACAGGGCCATGCCTTCGGCCAGAAGTTCGGCGGGCTGTTTCGAGGGAGAAGACATGGGCAAAGGCATGGGCTGGTGCTATGAGGGATATCCCGCCAAACCTAATCTCTTCCTGCATTCTTGTGAACCTTCCCCGCATACTCGGCCACCAGCTGATGCGCGAACGCGACCGGTGGCTTCTATGGACGCCGGTGGCCATCGGCGCGGGGATCGTCGTCTACTTCAAATTGCCGTTCGAGCCGCCGTTATGGACGCTGGCGGCGGCGCCGTTCCTGGCGATCCTGATATTTATCGCGCGCCACCGTTTCATTCTTTTTGTCTTATTGCTGATACCGATGCTTTTTGCGCTTGGCTTCAGTGTCGCGCAGATAGAAACGCGATGGCTGGCGACGCCGCTGCTGAACCGCCCGATCGGGCCTACCTCCGTGACCGGACGCCTCATGCTCACGGAAATTATGCCGAAAGGCGTGCGCCTGACGCTCAAGGACCCGGTGGTCGACCGCCTGCCGCCAGAGCAAACGCCGCCGAAAGTCCGCATCCGCATTCAGAACAAAACCATCGCCGATGTGCCGCCGCCCGGCACGCTGGTCAATCTGTGGGCGCAACTGAGCCCGTTCACCGAACCCGTGATGCCGCATACGATGGATTTCCGCTGGCTGTTTTATTTCCGGCAGACCGGCGCCGTCGGCTGGTCGACAAGCGATATCCGCACGGTCGATGAAAATCCGCCGCCGCCGTCCTGGTATGATCAAATAAATCTTGCCTTCGAGCGCGCGCGCCTCACGCTGACCGAACATGTTTACAAATATCTTTCCGGCGACGTCGCCGCCATGACGGCGGCGCGCATGCATGGCGAGCAGAGCAGCATTTCCGAGCCGGTGATCGAGGCGATGCGCGTGGCTGGCCTGGTGCACCTGCTGTCCACCTCCGGTTATAACGTGACAATCATGGGCATTCTGATCTATCTGCCCCTGCGCGCCTTTTTTGCGCTGATCCCCTGGATCGCCCTGCGCTATCCGATCAAGAAATGGGCGGCCTGCGGGGCCATATTGTCGACCATAGGCTACACGATGCTCACGGGGTCGCCGGCGGCGACGGTGCGGTCGATGATCATGACGGGCATCGCGATGCTGGCCATCATCCTCGACCGGCCGTCGCTGGTGATGCGTCTCGCGGTGCTGTCGGCGGCGATGCTTATGATGGTGTCGCCCGACGCTATTCTGGGGCCGAGCTTTCAGATGTCGTTCGCCGCCGTCTTATGCCTTATCGCAGCGCATGAGCGTGCGCCGGGCTGGGTGCCGAAGCCGGAATCGCCATCGCCTTTGCCGCGCGGAGTCAACCGGGTCTGGCGCTATCTGGCAGCCATTGTCGTCACCTCGCTGATCGGCACCGCCGCCACCACGCCCTTTACCATTTATCATTTCGGCACCTTCAGTTTTTACGGTTTTGCCGCCAACGCGGTCGCCATACCGCTGGATGCGTTCTGGATCATGCCGCTGCTGCTGATGGCCTATATCACCGTGCCGCTGGGATGGGACGGGCCGTTTCTTGTGGCGGCGGGATGGGGCACGGACCTGATGATCAGGCTCGCCCTTCTTGTGCGCCAATGGCCCTATGCCATGCTTTATGCGGCTTCGATGCCGACTGCGGCGCTCGGCGTGGTGGTAATCGGCGGGTTGTGGCTGTGTCTGTGGCGGACGCGCTGGCGTTTGATGGGGGTCGTGCCGGTGCTGATCGGCATGCTGTATCCGTTTTACACGCCGGTGCCGGATTTCATGGTATCGCCCGACGGCAAGATGTGGGCGGCGCGGCTGGACGACGGGCGGCTGGCGGCCTCCACGCTCAAGCGCGAAAAATTCATTACCGAACAATGGCAGGAAGGCCTCGGTCATCCCGAGCTCGTCGACGCGCGCGAGCTTCTGAAAGATTTCGAGCAACTGCGCTGCGACAAGCTCGGATGCGTCTACCGCAAGCAGGGACATGTTCTGGCGATGCCGCAGGTGGAATCGGCGGCGCTGGAGGATTGCCGCCTGGCTGATACCGTCATTGCGCCCTTTTTGATCGACGCATGCGAAGCGCCGGCCGTGATCGACGACGACGCGCTCTGGCGGCACGGCGCGCATGTGATTTATTTCACGGATGGAAACATGCGTATCGTCAATGAACGCGACCGCAGGGGCATGCGGCCATGGAGTCCGGGATGGAAATGGGAAAGGAAAATAAAAGAAGAATAGGCGCACTGTAATTTTTACGGGGGGCAGGCTGGAGAATTAAGAGAAATTGACGCGATGGCCTGAATTTTTTTCTTCTCTTGCAAGCTTTGCACAAAAGCTATTCCTTGGTGTCACCCCCGCGAAAGCGGGGGTCCATCTCCGAGTGATCCCGCCCGGGATAATTTTTGAAAATCGGGCACCGGCGGACAGAGCCGGTGATGGATGCCCGCTTTCGCGGGCATGACGGTGTTTTTTTTAGGGCTTTTTGTGCAAAGCCGTAGCCTGCGAGGAGGGAACTTCAATACTGCCGCACCAGCCCCACCAGCTTGCCCTGTACCTTTACCGTGTCCGGATCGAGCAGGCGGGTTTCGTAATTGCGGTTAGCGGGGATCAGGGCGATCTTGCCGCCGCGGCGTTCGAGTTTCTTGAGCGTGGCTTCGTTGTCGTCGACGAGCGCCACGACGATGGCGCCGTTTTCGGCGCTGTCGCATCGGCGGATGATGACGCGGTCGCCGTCCATGATGCCGGCCTCGATCATCGAATCGCCTGAGACTTCCAGTGCGTAATGATCTTCGGCGTCGATACGCCCGCGCGCGCCGGCGGCGATAAGGCCGACGGGCACGTCGATATTCGCATTCGGATCGCGCAGCGCCTCGATCGGCGTGCCGGCGGCGATGCGGCCATACAAGGGCAGAGAGATGCTTTGCGCGGCGGCAATCGCGGCCATATCCGGCATGGATGCGGGCAGGCGGGTTTTGCGCAAATTTTCAACAGGCCTTGCCGCCGCCTTGGCTGCCGTTTCCATGCCGTCCGGCAGACGCAAAATTTCCAGCGCGCGGGCGCGGTGCGGCAGCCGCTTGATAAAGCCGCGCTCCTCCAGCCCGGTAATAAGCCGGTGAATGCCCGATTTTGAACGCAAGCCGAGCGACTGCTTCATTTCATCGAAAGACGGCGGCACGCCTTCGTCGGCCAGCCGGTCGCGGATGAGAAGCAGAAGTTCTTTTTGTTTGCGCGTGAGCATGGAAATCTCCGGGAAAGGCGAGGGAACAAAACAGGAATGTTCTACTTTAGTTCTCACATGGAGTCAAGAATTCTACGTCAGGCTTTTCAAATCCGGAAACGAAGAAAAAGAAGGCGGGCCGGTGCATGGCAAATAAACATATCGTTTCGGATCAACAGCTTGGTTCGGCGCAAAATGTTTGGAAATCGGTCGAAAATGATATTGTTTTAACTTTATTAAGCTAGGCTAAGGACTGCTTAAATCGACTTTCCGGGAAAAGCGCGGGCGGCATGTTTCTTCTTACATTCGTGCTCATGGTCATCGCCGTCATCGCGACCTATACGCAGGTCTTTGCGATCGAAGCCATCCGCCTGTTCGAGAACCAGACCGGCGTCGCCAAAACGATGCTGATCTGGCACAACGCGGCGTCGAGCCTGGCGGGAGGCGTAATAAATTCCAGCAGCTTTACGGCCACCGGCTGCAGCCTCACGCCCGGCTTCGGCGCGAGTTGCCCGGCCGGCAGCACGGTTACCATCAATGCAGGCGGGTCGGCATCTTCGGTAAAAGTTACGAATTCCCAGTGCGCCTATCAGACGAACACGATTTGCTATCCCAACATTCCGGTCGGATATTCGCCGTCGAATATGTATCAGTGGAAATCCCTGGCGTACAAAACCAATCCTACCGATTTAAATGGAAATGCCGATACGAGTTCGAATTACGTCCTCACTTATGTCGATCCGCCGACGATATCGGCGGGTAATCCGGCGCCCGGATTTGTAGCGACAGCATCGGCTACCCAGCTCAATGTAACGATTCCGGACATCCACCGGCAGTTTCAGAAGCTTAACATTCCGACCTATTCGTTCGGTTTCGTGAGTCAGATTGGTGGCCAAAAGAAACTGATTGTAGCGCCTATCATGGACACGGATGGAAATCTGATGCCGATGTCCTATAGTGTGCCCGCTTCCGTTCCGACCGGCTCGCTTGCCATCATCTCGAGCCCCGGTTCCTGCACCAGCTGTTAGAAGGAAAAAAGCATGCAACGCCGCATTTATCGCCGCATACAGGGCTTTACCCTTATCGAAATGGCCGTTGTCATGGCGGTGGTGGGCGTGCTGATCGCCGGGTTGTGGAATCTTATTTCCGGCGCCAACCAGCAATCGCGCGATAATTCGGCGGCGACGCAGCAATCGCAGCTCATCAGCTCGGTGAAGCAGTATCTTATTTCTCCCCAGGGCCAGGATTATATGAACAGTAATACCGTCAGTTGCGGCGGCGCCTGCGCGGCAAACGCGAATTTCGCCCTGCCTTTGCCAAGCAGCGCGGCATGTAGCAATTTCGCCGATACAAACTGGAGAGAATTTTGCAAATATCTGCCTGCCGGATTTATCGACAGTACGGTCAATTCCTATGGGCAAACATATTCCATTCGTATTCTCCGCGATGCCCTGGCAGGCCAGCCGCCCAGCACCTATTCCTTCATGATCCTCACCCAGGGCGGCACGCAAATACCCGATACATCCGGCGGCCGTATTTCGGCGCTGATCGGCAGCGACGGTGGTTTTATATATGATGCCCATGTTTGCACGGCCGCGCCGGCCTCGAGCCTCACAATGGCTTGCGGTTCCTATGGCGGCTGGTCGGCGCAAATTACGGGGGCGGGACCAACCGGTTATGGATTTACGGCGCCTGCGGCGGGCGGCCTGATTGCCTCGCGCACCTATGTTTCGCCGGAACAAAACTCGCTGTCCAACTGGCTCGCGCGCGTCGTGATGCCGGGCGATACGGCACAGTACTCCCTCAATACCATGCAGACGCCCGCCTATATGGGCACCCGGGCGCTGGTGATGGGCAGTTATCTCGGCGGCACGCCGGACGGCAGCTCGGCGGTTGCCGGGACCAAGTCGATCTATATGGGGGATTATAATAACGGTTCCACTGGTACCGGCGGTACGGTCCATGTGCAGGGTGGGCAGGTGAATCTGGAAGGCGGCACGCTGGATTTCGGAAACGGCACACTTACCGGCAGCGCGAATACGGTAGATGGAGGTGTAACCATAACTCTCCCATCCCCTGCTGTCTCTACAGATGCTGGAATAACCCTTTCGGGGGACATGATTGGTCCAGGCGCCACTACGCCGAACGCGATTCTTTCAATTGTCGGCAACTGTTCGTACGCGACAGGCGCCCCTAATTATGTAGACCCCGCTACTACACGTTGCGGGTCGGCTACGCGCGTGACAGGAGACGTGGACGTTGCAGGGCTGCTGAATGCGTATAATCTCTTTGCAGGTTCGTTTATATACAGAAGTTCGGATATTCGCCTTAAAACAGACATTCATCCGCTCCATGATCCGCTTTCGGACATTATGAAGATTAAGCCGGTCGCCTTTAAATTCAAGTCGAATGGTGAGGAAAGCATGGGCGTGATCGCACAGGAGATCGAAAAGATTTACCCGCAGCTTGTTCAGGTGAAAGACGATATAAAATATGTGGATTATGAGGGCTTGATTGGTCCTCTTGTAGGGGCCGTTCAGGAACTGAAAAAGGAAAATGACCAATTACGTGATGAGTTGCGGCAGCAACGGGTTCGTCAAGAGGCTTTGATTAAAAAGCTTGAAATCCGCGATGCGCGATAATCCGGCACCTTGCGCATGAGGGTATGGGCCGATATGATCCATTAACAACAATAAATGGGGGAATAAATGCGTTTTTCGAGGATATGGCTGCTGCGTTTGTGCCTTTTACTTCTCCCGCTTGTAGCAGTACCCGCGCATGCCCAGCAGGCTCAGGTTCCTGCTCCAGCAGCCCAATCGCAGCAACAGGCGGCAGGTCATATTTTTGGCAGAGTAAATTGCCCCCAACGGGTCGCCTGTCCCGGAAGTGGCGCGTCGCTTACATCATCGGAGCTAATGCCCCTTTTGACGACCTGCCTTAAGCAGAAATTCGGAATGGATGGAACAGCCTTTTATGATTACTCCTCTTCGCTCAATTCACAAAATTGCTTCACGACATCGCGTTCCTTGAACGCGGCTAAAGGTGCTATTGTTCCCGCATGCTGTCTTGTGCCCGTGTCCGAGTCGAGCGAAAAATGCATGTTCCATTGCGAGCTGACGGCTAATTAAGCGTTGCCGGCAGCGTACACCATGACTGCTGTTCGGCAGTTAATTATCCATTCTTTTTGATAGTCGAAGGACTGCAGGCGGTCGCCGGCAGAGCTACGCCACTTCCTGAATCTCTTCCTGCGTGTTTTCGAGGTTATGGGCGACGTCCTTCATCGCGGCGACCTGTTGCTGGCTGGTGTCACGGGTGCGCGAGATGTGGGCCATGAGGTCCTGAAGCTCAATGAAGTTGTCGGCCTGGCGTCGCAGCTCGTCGGCGACCATGGGCGGGGAGGAGCGCATGGTGCTGACCACGCTCACACGCACGCCCTTGCGCTGCACGGCTTCGACCAGGCGGCGGAAATCGCCGTCGCCGGAGAAGATGATGATATGTTCGACATGTTCCGACATCTCCATCACGTCGATGGCGAGTTCGATGTCCATATTGCCCTTGATCTTGCGGCGGCCGAACGCATCGGTAAATTCCTGGGTCGGCTTGGTTACCATCGGATAGCCGTTGTAGTCGAGCCAGTCGACCAGCGGGCGAATCGGCGACTAGTCCTCGTT
>JBFWTA010000024.1:0-14094 GCA_050248075.1 Bdellovibrionales bacterium
TCCGATCTCGATAATCGAAGTGCCGAGGGTGCCAAGATTCGCGGCGTATCTGTCTTTTTGCCATCTTTCGGTTTTTAGACCGGGCCGGATCGAAAAAGGTAAATCTGAAGAATCGCCCAATTCTACGCGTCCTCCTCTTAATACAGGTTCCCGGTCATCGCGGTCATATCGCAAAATATTGATTGCATAATCCGGGGCTAGCCTGCAGTCATCGTCTGTAAAGGCCAGCAATTCCCCCTTCGCATGTCGCAGACCGCAATTGCGAGCAACAGCCAGCCCTTTGCGAGGCTCATATATTAGATTTAAGGGTGTTGAATTTGTTTCGGTCCAGTTTTTTATAATATTTTCCGTGTCATCTTCCGACGCGTTGTTGACGACAACGATTTCAGACTTGACCGGTTCAATGTTTTTGAGAGCCGAGGCTACAGAGCTCAAGCAAGCTTTAATCGCATATCCGCGATTCCTTGTGCACACGATAACTGATAGTTTCATGATCGATAGTCATTCGGTTTCAGGAAGAAAAATCTAACCGCTCCTACTGCCTGATAAAAAGGCATCATTTCATAAAAAAGATCAGCACCATGTGGTTCAGATTTTTTGTCTCCAAAAATTTTATAAAAGCTGCCTTTAATGCTCCAATACAGCGGCCGCAAAATATCAGGATCACGAAAGAAAAATTTTGCGTATAAGGCGCCCGCAGCCACCATCTGGTTGCGACAGAAGCTCGTATTATCCTGATCGGATTTTTGTCCGTGATAGCGAAAAACTGCCAAGTCAGGCATGTACTCAATTTTGATGTCAGCGAGGTAGGCTCGAAACACATAATCCGTGTCAAGACCAAGCGGGATGGGCGCTCCGGGGCCAAAACGCTCGTCGAACAGGCCAAGTTTATCAATAACGGCGCGACGCATCATCATGTTGCCGCCAAGAATACACGAACCAAGGTTTTCGTAGCGGGCAGAACGAATTTTTCGGCTCCAGCGGCGTAAACTACGGTCTGATTTGATGGCAATAGGATGATCGGAGGAATCGCCAAGTTCTATGCGACCGCCGCGTAAAACCAGACTGTTGTCGGAAGCGTCCTGGCGCAACGCGTGCGCTACATATTCTTTATCAAGGCGGCAGTCGTTGTCGATGAAAGCCAGCAACTCTCCTTTTGCCTCACGCAAGGCACAGTTGCGGGCAGCGGCAAGCCCTCTTCGGGATTCTCGCAATATCCGTGTCGGAAAACCACAGTTGGCAGCCCAGCTATGTACCAATTTGAAGATCGCCTCGTCCATGCTGTTGGTCACAATGATAATTTCTGCTTGCACTGGTGAGGCATGTGCAAGAGATGCAGTAATCGAGTCGAGGCAGGGCTGAATAGTTTGAACTAAATTGTGGGTGCAGACGATAACTGAAAGCCTCATGGGTATTTCCTGTTATGGCGGCGCTGCACCAAAAATGCTGTTTTTATGGTTTCAATGTCGGCTGTAAGCCGGTCTCGAAACAGGCCAAAAAGAATAAGCGGATAAATCAAAATTCCTGCGGCAATGCTTATCACGAGCCGGGTGAAAAGGGCAAGTTGGGATGGCAATAACATCTGGATTGCAAATACGGAAATTCCCATCAGCGCAGCTGTAAAAACAGGAATAAATGAAACCTGTAATATCCTGCGGAAACGAACATTGCAGAATCGAGTGATCGAAAAAAAGACGCGCCAGCTATTACAGAGTGCCGCCAAAGATACTGCCATCGCCACCGCTTGCGGGCTTCCAATATAAGCGCCGATGGCAATAGCAAGAATTGTGGTGCCTGCAGAAATTAGGCTAAGTCTGAATAGAACATCAGCTTTTCCGAGTCCGATAAGCATGCCGCTATTTGCCGCACCCATCGCTTGTAACAATCCAAGTGGTGCCAGCCACATAATTAATGGGACCATTGGCAGCCATTGCTCCCCAAGCATGCATGGAACGCTAAGCGGCGCCGTGACTGCCAAACCGATAATCACCGGAGACGCTACCAGTAGAAGTCCTCGCATGACTTTAAGATACAATGCCGGTGAAAATCTACCTTCGCGCACGGCCTCACTCGTGCTTGAAAAAAGCAGGCTGTACACTGAGCCTGATATCACCATTTGCGGAAGCCCCACAATCTGGAAAGCTAATGCATAATGGCCAAGGGCTTCGGCCCCCATGAAGGCGCCGATAAGAATGTTGTCTATATTTCTTGAAATGAAGCTAAGGATAGAAGAGCCTGTCAGATTGGATCCAAAATAAATATTTTCTTTAAAAAGTTTTTTGTGAAAAGCAAACGAGGGCCGATATCCTGTAGCCGCAATCACAACGCCTGTTTTGCATACCCAAAACACCACCTGCTGGGCTACTATGCTCCATACTCCCCAACCGAGAACAATTCCAACGGCAACCGCGACGACGCCACCAAATGTTGAGACAAGATCGCTAAGGGCAACCCAATTGTATTGTTTGGCTCGTAACAACAATGCAGAAGGTACGATATTAAAAGACGCAATAAGAAGAATGGCAGACATGCCAAGCAAAAGTTTTGGAAATGCGGGTTCATGTAAAATTTTTCCCACCGGCCACGCTGTGGCGGCGAATATGGCGATGGTTAGCAAACTCATGGCCGCCGAAAAAGAAAACACGGTTCCCTTCAGCTCTTCCGTAACTTTATTGGCGCGTACTATGCATGCGCTTAACCCTGACTCCGCCAGCATCATGGCGAAGAAGATAAATGGGCTTACTAGCGCGATTTGTCCGAAGGCCTGCGGCCCCAGCAGCCGGCCGATAATCGGCAGGATCGCAATCTGAATGCCGACGCGCACGGCGCTGGCGGCGGCCATGGAGGTGGTGCCGAAAAGGGAGTGGGAAGATTTCATGCCGGCCTGTTGCGTATCAGCGCGGGATGAAGCGGCTTATCGGGTGCTTTCCGGCCGCCGGTCTCGGCAAGGGTTAAGTGCGGGATGATAAAATAGAACAGCAGGCAGCCTATGCCATAAGGCCCCAGAAAATCGACCTCGACAAAGGCGCGCGCGGCAAGCATGCCGATAATTCCCATGCAGAAAAATCCCTTAAGGGTTCCGCCGTGAAGCACCAGGTAACGGAGGCTTTTTACGCCGCCCAGGACTATAAGGAAAATCATGAGAGCAAGCCCCGCCATTCCCAGATCGACAAAAGTCTGGATAAACAGGCTGTGAAAATGAAATCCGCTGCGATTATACATCTGGAATTCAAACCAGTAACGCTCGGCTTCCTGCCGTCCGATCACCCAGAATGCATAATAACCATGCCCGAACCAGGGATCTTTAAGGCCGTTTTTGATGCCTTCATCCCATAAATAAGTGCGGCCGGTCAGGGTGGAGTTTTTGCCCAGGGCTTTGAGAATCGTCTCCTCATGCCCCAGATAATACCCAAGGCATCCTACGATAATCGCAAAAATAATCATAACGATGAGGGCCGCCATGCGCCGCGATGGCGGAAATTTTGTAATCCTGTAGGCGCCGTAACAAACGCCAAGCGTGAGGACAAGAGTTGCAAGAGAAGTTGCCGACCGGCTTTTATAAAGACAGACGGCACAGAGAATGATCGGAACGATCGAAAATATAAATTTTTGTGCCGGCCCCGATTTCCAGAAAAACAATATAATTGCCGCTATCAATCCGATTTCCGCAAAAAACCCCACCTGGTTTTTCGAGCCGATCTTGCCGGCAAGCGCCATTTCGCCGGTAAAGTAATCCCGCCCATAGACGCCATCCGCCAGCGTATAGGCCAGAACCATGCATGAACCGATAATGATGCCCTTGATGAAGCATTCGGTGCTGACAAGGCGGGCTATGATAATGCTGCAGACGATCATGGACGCCAGCTGAATCGCGGCGCGCAAGGTTATATGGCGGTAATCCGACCATAGAACGGAAACGATGCAGAAGGTCACGAAAACCAGAGGAAGGATGGTGCCTTTTAACGGCAGCAATACTAGGCGTCCCTTATAGATAAGGCGCGGCAGCCATAGGGCGTAGAATATCAATATGGGATACATGCCGAAGATGCCGGCATAGGCCAGTGCGAAAGTCGATAGGGCAACAGAGGGTATGGCCTGGATGGGCGGCAGTTTGGGATAATCCGAAAAAGACGCGCCCGAAGGCGTCGATGAATGCGGCGACCCGGGAATGTGCGGCGCATAGTCATGGGCAGAAGAGGGCACGGACGTCATTTGAAAAACCTTTGGGTGTGCCGCCGGGGCCGCCAGTTTTTGCCGCAAATTACGTCAATTAAGCGGTCATTCCACAAGCGCCGGATTCGCACCCACAGCGGTTGCCACAAATTGAAGGCGGCAAGCGGGCAGGAGCGCAAGATTCGAAGGGCGGTGCCTATGTCCCGGCTTTTTAGCGCATCCAGAAGGCGGATATAGGCAAAAGCTTCTTGCAGCGCATATTCGCGTCTTTTTTGCGCTTTCGCCGTGGCCGCATCCAGCTGATAGCGCGCCATGAATTTTTTGTCTCCATTCGCTATGCGCGTCACGTCGGACAAGGCAAGCCGGTGCGAAATGGACGCCGAGCGTACCGTGTAAAGATATCCCGGAGACGGTTCTACAGCACAGCGCGCTCCATTCGCCAGGGCTTCCGCCATCAACATATAATCTTCGCCGATGCGTATATCCGGATCGTAAGCGAGTTTTTTGGATCTCAGGAACGATGCCGAAAAAATCGGCTTTAAATATCCATAGGCCGTGCCGCCAAGAAACGAGCTGTTTCCGGAAATAAAGGTTCGCAAATCAACGACGCCAAGCTGGGCGAATGCAGTCGGATTAAACATGGGATATCGCGCACCGTCGGACTCGCGAAAAACATCCAGATTGTCGACGATAATGTCGGCATCGGTTGCCTTTGCGCGAATGAGGCAACGCTTAAGCCGCTCCGGCAAAAAAACATCATCGCCGTCCAGTACCGCAATCCACGGCGCCGCGGCCGCCGCAAATCCCGTATTGCGGGCAATACTGGGACCGCCGTTTTTCTCGAGCCTGATAAGCTTAATGCACGGGTTGCAACAGCGTTCGACAGCCGCTGACGTGCCATCCGTCGAGGCGTCATCGATCACGATAACCTCGACCGACACGCCCTCCTGATCCAGCGCGCTGCGGACAGCGCGTTCGATATAGGCCTCGACATTATAGGCGGCGATAATAACGGATACATCCGGCGTCATGGTCCCGACCTTTTTCACCCATATTGCCGCATCTCGCGTTTGCCAATCGTCCTGGCAAGCACCCCCGCATGCATGACGCCGCGCAACAGCCAGAAAACCGCGCGATCTCTGCGCATCAGGCAGGGCAGCATGGCGGCATAACAAAACGCGATTTTAGCGCATTCCATAGCAATTATTCTTATCCGCGTCAGCGTCTTGTCGCCGCCGAACTCAAGAAGTACCACGCCGTGGGTCTGGCCGGAACGGAACGCGCGTTTCATTAACCATAACAACCGTGCTCGCTCCCGGGGCACCGCCTCGGCCACAACGGCGTCCGGCGCATAGACGATTTTGCCGCCTCTCTTGTTCAGTTCCGAAAAAAACAGGGTGTCTTCGCCGCCGGACTGGCCAAGCTCCCTGCGGAACCGAAGATCTTGCACAGCCTTACAGCGAAACAGCGTGTTGCCGGAATAACCTGTAATAATACTGCCTCTTACCCATACCGGTCGTATTGAATGAAAATCGCCCTGACGCATCCAGCCGGGATAATGCGCCGCATAGACGGCATTCACTGGTCCCAACACGGCATCGGCCTGGTTCGTTTCCAGCGCTTCGACCAGTGCCGTCAGCCAGTCCGGCGAGGCCGTCTCGTCATCGTCGATAAAAGCAATCAGCGGTGCCGTGGCGGCGTCAAGGCAGGCGTTACGGGCCACGGATATGTTGCGGGCCGGGGCATGAATATAGGCGACATCGAGAGAGCAGCGGCGCGCGGTATCTTCGACCGGGGTGCGGGCGCTTGGAGCATCATCATTATCTGCCACGATAACGCGAATGAGCCAATCCGCCGGGCGCCTGAGCCCGGCTATTGATTCCAGCGTTTTCGTCACATGCGGGCGGCGATAGGTGCAGACGCATATATCGATTGCAGAGGTCATCGGCCTTCCCGAAAATGTTTCAGTGCCGCCAGCCAGAAACCCAGCGACCAGCCGGCATGCATGATCATGGCGGCCGGTCCGGCCATGGCTAGACGCCTGTCGCCGCTCATATGCCCAAGCTTAAGGCCATATCCCACGCAGACTAAAATCCATGCCAGCAATGGCGAAATGGCCGGGCTCCAGGCGGGCGTCAGCAAGGCCAGCAAAACCGCCGGAAGCACAAGCGCTGGCGCCATTTGCCGTAACTTGGGCATCGTCCGGTGTTTGAAAATGTTGCGGGCGCGTCCCTGGCCGTATTTCATGTACTGGAAAAACAGCGACCATGGGGAAGCGCGCGGATAATAAACGAGGCTGGTCTTGCCCGTGAGCCAGATGCGGCGCCCGGCGATCGTCAGGCGGGTATCGAACTCCGCGTCCTCATTATGCGAGAAGCTTTCATCATAACCGCCAATTGCACGAAACGCAGCGATGCGTATCAGGGCGTGGTGGCCGTGGTCCACCCATCGGCCTTCGCCGCCAACAAGACGATGCGCGGAACCGCCGTTGCCGAGTTTCGAGTTTTGCGCCGCGGCTACCGCTTTTTGAAATCCCTGCTTGCCTTCCGTTTTCATGGCAACGACCACGGCATCCGCACCGGTAGCGCAGGCCTCATCCACCAGAATACGACAAAAATTGTCGGGATAATCGGCATGGGCATCAACGCGGATAAGATATTCGGCATCGGCGCCATATGTGGCCACGGCGAGATTGATGGCGGCGGCTTGTAGTTTTTTCGGATTTTCAAGCAGGCATACGCGGCTATCCTGCCCGGCGAGGTGGCAGGCGATATCCCGGCTGCGGTCGCGGCTGCCGCCATCGACAATGATAATACGGAGCGGCAAGGTTTCTGTTTGTCGCAGAAGGTTCATGACCAGCCGGACAAGATGACGTTCTTCGTCAAGACAGGGAATAACGGCTAAAATTGTTTCGGGCACAATCATTGTCCTTTAAGGGAGCGCATATAATCAATCAGGTTCAAGCAATCGCTTTTATCGCAAATCCAGGCGGTGCGTGGAATATCCAGAACCGCCTTTTCCAGCGCAGCATATTGGCCAGCCGACAAGTCCTTAAAAAAACTGGCGAGAGAATCGGCCAAAGGCTCTTTTAACCTCACGCCGATGCCAAGCCGTTCGAGAAACCGGCCCGTTTCGACCGATTGGAGGGCAATCGGCACCGCACCGAAAAGACCGCCTTCATACAGCCGGTTTGGCAGAAGCCATGAGGAGTTCAACCCTTCCTCGAACATATCGATCGCCCAGCTGAAATGGACATTGCCATATAAGCTTGGTAGATCATCCGGGCTTAGATAGGGGCCGGCAAAACGCAATCCGGGTACCTGCCCAACACTTTTATCGAAATCGTCGAACTGGTTCCGATCCGGACGACCGCGAATGATGACCTCGACCCGGCCATCGCTTTTTCGCACCAGATCGGAAAGTATATCCAGGCTCTTGCGGCAGCGGATCATGCCGAACCAGCCGATAATCCATGGAGAACCGGGGTTGCGTGCCGAAAGGGGCGGCTGATGACCGCCGGTATCCAGAACCCTGTTCTCGACAAGCCGTATCGGCAGTTTAATCTGAGATAACTTTTGAAAATAGTGGCTTATGAATGCCGGAGAACTTGTGAAAAGCGCCGACGCCCGGCGACCAAGCCAGCCTTCCAGCCGGCGCATAACGAAACCGGTGATACCTTCATTCAAAAGAAGGCGATGAATATCCAGGCATTCGTAAATAAGGATGGCTGGTTTTTTGCTGAATCGGCGCCCCTGCACGCCAAGCGCGAGCATTTCAAGATTGCGCGCAAGAATAACGTCGGTATCGGTAAAGAGCGATTTATGCCGCTTTAGAAGAAAACCGGCCCGCAGTACGGACCAGATGCGCTGAGCAAAACCGCTGTTATATGTACGTCCGAAATCGACGGCGGAAGATTGCGCAACAGCGGTTACAGGGTCTGCGCTGCGGCGAAAGCCGGCCACCACCACATCGGCGCCGCCTGCGCGCAGCATGGCTATGCGCCGTGCGACTGCGGCATCCGCCAGATCATGCGCGAGAAAAAGAATCTTCAAAAAAAATCCGTTCGTTTCTTATTGTTTGCATTTAAGGGATTCGGGAAACTGGCAGGGCGCATTCGGCGGCGTATATGCCGCCCATTCTACTTCCGCTGAAACAGGGCCTTTATACTGGAAGGGACCCATCCAGTCATCCTGTGCTTTGGCACCGGACCACAGGGTTAAAAACAGTTTGCCGGGATTGTGCGGAATTTTTGCGTCCGGCGGCGTTTCGTAAATAAGCTTGCCGTCCGCATAATAGCGAATTCCCGTGGGCGACCAGTCGAAAGCGTAGTTATGAAAATCCCGGGATGCATCGAATCCAAGCTGAATCTTTTTGCCCAACTGTGTTTTTCCGTTCGTCCAATAGTTTATGTCAACTGTGCCCGGATCCTTCCCGAGAAACTCGAAATCTATTTCATCCCATTCGGGCACGCCGAGGGGCGGGCCCACATAGGTGAAAAAACCGGTGTTAAGTCCAGAGCCGGCCGCCGTGCGTAACCGTGCTTCATACAGCCCATATCCCGACCGCTTGTGCGTTTGAATTTCCGCACAGGCATAAGGGCGCTTCGTTGCCCACCGGTCTGAAAGACCCAGCTGTACGCGGCTGTTTTCATATCTGACTTCCTCCGCGCGCCATTCGCATCCCTGATGATCGCCGTTGGCCCAGCCATTCGAAACATACCAGCGGGTTTTATCCGCTCTTTCGAAACGTGAGAAAAATCCATTTTCATCGGCAGCCTTGGCCGGGGCGCCGACGGCCAGAAGGGCAAGAGCAAGAATGAAGCGGATATGCGTTGCGGACATGGCGGCTCCCTAGCCTAAGCGGCTTCGTTAAACAATTTTTCCTAAAACAATGTATGGCGCTTTCACGTATCGATAAAGCAGCGCTGATGTCAGCCCATTGAGTATAGGTGTGAGCATGAAAGTCAATAGAGCAGTCTGCCACAGGCCTATATGAAAGGGCATGATATATGCATAACGTATCCTGCGGCCGAATGGAGTCCTGCGTCCGACAGAATGCCGAGACCGATAAACTTTCCTGCTCACAACTTTCGTCGCGGCTTCGGGCGGTCGATCGGTGCGTGGTCTTTTGCGTCGTTCAGAACCAGGCCGATGACATTCGCGCCCGCAAGCCGCTCGAGGCATTGTTTTACTTCGTCGGTGCGCGTCACGGCATCGCGCACGACCATCAATACCGCCTCGATATTAGGCATGAAGGCAATAGAGTCGTCTTGCGCCAATACCGGCGGCATATCGTAAATGATAAGGCGGTCAGTATAGCGTGTCTTAATTTCATGGGCCAAAGCCGCCATTTTGGGTGAGCCCAGGATTTCCGATGAGTATTCAATGGCCGGGCCGGCCGGCAGCGTGTTAAGGCGGTCGAAGGATGGCCGTACGAGGCATTCGCGCAAAGGCGCATTATGAAGCAGATAGTTGCTCAGGCCGATCGATGGATCGATGCCCATGTATTCGTAAAGGTTGGGGCGTCTCAGATCGAGGTCGATAAGAAGCACGGTCTGCTTAAGGTCGAGGGCAATGCTGGCCGCAAGATTGAGGGCGATGGTCGTCTTGCCGTCCCCGTAATTGGGACTGGTGATGGCCAGAGTACGAAAACCCGAGCGGTTCATGATCTGCAGGACTTGCGTGCGCAAAATCCGGAAAATATCTGCTTCCGGACTGCGGGAGCGATGGCCGAGAATGCGATGCCTTTCCAAGCGGTCCTCGTCAACGCTCACCTGGTGCATGGGGGCTGGACTGAAGGCATTAGGAAAAACGGCGGGCCTTTCGGCTTTTGGCGGCGGCGTAGCGGGGCGCTCGACGATGGGGTGTTCCATTACATGTCTTTCTGCCAGATGTTTTTCGGCGACATGCCGTTCAATGGGAGGCGGGGCGGGGGCCGCAGGCTGCGGGTTTTCGACAGGCGACTCCCTGTCCGGGTTTGCTGTGTTACGGCCCGTCGCCAGATTTGCCACACTTGGCCCCCGTTGTTGTTTCACCTTTTCGAGAGCTCTCTCGAGCTTTTCCATGATGGCTTTGCGATCTTCGATTTCCATGATGTCCTGCCCCGAGCCTTAGGAAAGGCCAAGCCGCTGGGCAAACATGCTCCAGAGCACGTCGACAGGAATGATGGCGTAATTGAAAACAACCCCGGTTATAATTACGAGAAACGCAAAGCCGGCTATGGCGTAAGGCCTCATGCGAAGCGCGCGGCTTGCTTCTCTGCGTGTATAAAGATGTGGAATGGTAACGAGCGGCGGCACGCCAACAATGGAAGACAGGTGCTGAGGGCCAACAATGCTCCGACTCATCGCTTGGGCCAGAACAACACTGCCGATGCCACAGCCCATGGCCGCAATAAAGCCGGCAAGAATAATCATAAGCCGCGAAGGATGGGTTTTGACGGGCAGGTCGGGCGGGTTGATCACGACAAGGCGCTGTCCTTTACGCTCCTGCACCATCTGAACGTCCATATCCGCCGCCATCTTTCTTTCCTTAAGCTCGCGGTAGCGCAGCTGGGCATTATCATAGTCGCGAGTCAGGGCGGCCATCTGCTGGGCCAGCACCGGGTTTTCGGCGACGGCCCGCTGATACTTGGCCTGCTGGGCGGCAAGCTGCTCGCGCTGGATCAGCAGGGCTTTGTGCTGCTCTTCGGCGGAACGGAGCTGGGCGATCAGGCCAAGATAGGCGGGGTTATCGGCATCGTGTTTCACGCCCTGGTTGGATGCCCCTTTACCGGCAGCAGCCAGGCGGTCTTCGAGCGTTTTTAGCTTGCGCTGAAGGGCTGCGACATCGGGGCTTTTCGGGCCGTACGTCTTGCGCGCGGCCGCCAGTTGGGTGCGCGCATCGACGATCTGTGAATTAAGCTGACCCGTATCGCTATTTTTCTTCTGCCCGCTTTCGGAACGAAGGGCCTCGATCTGGTTGCGTGCCTTGACGACATCCGGATGGTCCGGACCATATTGAGCCGTCAGCGTAGTGTACTGGGCTTCAAGCGCCTTTAGTTGTGTGGCCGGGGTCGTAAGTACCTGGCCGTCTGCGATGACGCGTGAGTAGGGATCGATATTCATGAGCTGCGCCCGCAGGGCCCCTTGCGTGCCTTCGTTGGCGGTAATCTGGCTGTCCAGGCTTTGCAGGCTCATGATGGTTGTGGCGGCAGCCTGCTGATTAAACATCAGGGACTCGGGCCGTGAAGCTCCATGTTCGTGCTCGAACTGCGCAATCTTCCGCTCCTGATCCAGCATGGAATTTTCCAGCGCGGCAATCTGAGTAGCAAGGAAGGCCGATGTTTCTTCCGCTTCGGCGCGTCTTTGCTTGAGATCTTCATCGAGAAAGCGCGAGACAATCTCGTTGGTTACCTGCTGCGCCGTCTGAGGATCGCTGTAGTCGAAACTCAATACGAAGGCGATGGCCGACAGCTGTTCGGCAGAAACCTTTTGTGCCGCGGCGGGGTTGGCGACCGTGCTGCTGACAAGATCGAGCTTGATGGCGCCCCGCATGCGGCTGGCGATCGTGGCAACCGGCGTCACCTTGCGAGGGCCCGGATAGAGATTGAATTTCGAGATAATATCGATCAGCGACGGCGGCGCCGTAACTTTCTGCTGAATTTTGCTGATGCGTAAATCGGCAAGAGTTTCCGACATGCCGGCAGGCATGGTCATGCCCGTAGCAACCTGGGGCTGCTCGATTTCCACGGTTGCGGTAGAGCGGTAATTCGACCAGCATAACGCAAAGACAAAAAAACCGATCCATACAATCAAAAAAGTAAGCAGAAAATATTTTTTCTGCCGCTTAAGTATGACCAGATAATCGTGTAAAGTAAGGTTTTCCATTACTCGCTTCCTCAATACGGGCGCCTCGAAAGGCCAGCCGGCCTGCCGTCGGAAGTCTTCTATTCCGTTTTAAAGCGACCATGCGCGCGGGTGGTATACCACACCTATGGTAATTTTGTGGTCTTGCGCATTGCCGGAAACCCCGTTGAGCGTTTCATAGCGATATTGATAGGTGCCTGCAAGATCGAGCTCGTCGGTCATATGATAGGCTAACCCCCCGTTTCCATTGATTAAATAATCAAGAGAACCGTTGGCCGTCGACTGGAAATCAGCCGATTGATAGCTGGCGCCGAAATTAACCGAAAACAGCTCGTTCAGTTGATGCGTATCCTTAGCGGAAAGGGTGGTAAGCAGCGCTTCCGATGCGTTGCCAAAGGGATAGTTGGTGCGTTCCGCGGAAAGCAACGCATTATCCTGTTCGTCCTTATATGTCAGGCTGGCGGAATAGGTGTATTGCGGAGACCATGATTTTTGCACGGCTCCCGAGCCGTATTGACGCGTGGCCTGCATGCCTCCGGCGACTTTGGCCGTGAGTTCGGGAGATAGGGCGGCAACCCATCCGACCGAGGGGCCGATATTGTCGACGGTTACGTCGGGGCCGGTGGTCGACATGTAGCGCTGGGTCTGCAAAGAAAGGATCCCTGCGTTGCGCGGATCGAACTTATGCGTATAGCTAGGGGTAACGGAAGCCGTAAGATAGTCGCTGAATATGGCATCGTCATACTGCGAATTGGCGATCGATCCATCGAGCGCAAATTGATTGGTCGCATTAGGCGTATAGACCAGTTTGGGGGCGAAGGAAACGCCAAGATGCCGGACGCCCCGATTAACGCTTACGCCGCCGACACCTGTCGGCAGTAACTCGCTGGTGCGGGTTGTGTCATAATCCGTGTGTTGCTCAAACGCGATGCCCCATTGTTCCGTCTGATGGGCAAGATTGATTTTCTGGTGAACATCCGTGGAATTAAAACTGGATTGATTGAAAAGGTTTTCATTGACGCGCGTATCGACGCCAAGTTGCGACGTCGGCGTTTTGCTCGTAAGAATCAGGACCGGCGTTGTAATTGATCCGTAAAGCGGCTTCGCATCCTGAAACAGAAGAAGCGGATTGGATTCCCAGGATCCTGTCTCGCTAATCATGGCCTGCAGAGTCGTTCCGCCCGGCACATCGTCCGAGAGAAGCCCGCTGTCAGCGGCGGCAACGGGATGCGTTGCGAGCGCAAGGGAAAAGCTCGATGCCACAATCGTGGCAAACGCCGATCGACAATGGACCGGCGCGGATAAAGAAAACATGGACATGGATTAGAGAAGGCCTGCGGTGGGAACTACGATGACGTCGCCGGGATTAAGTTCGATGTTCTTCTCGAGATCGTCGCCGTCGATGATATCATCATATGGAAACCGAATCGAGATTTCTTTGCCGTTTTGTTTGCGAAGAATTCGGATGCCGCTATGGCTGGCATAGGGCGTCAGACCTCCGGCCTGGCTGAGCGCCTGCATAACCGTGAGGCCGTGGCCCATAATGATTTCGCCGGGTTTGGCGACCTGGCCGATGACGCTGACGGTGTGCCCGAGCGCGGCTTTGACGGCGACGGTCACCGAGGCGCCGGGAATAAAACTGCTCAGCTTTTCCTTGATGATATCCTGAAGTTCCTGGGGCGTTTGGCCTTCGGCCGGAACCGAGCCTATCAAGGGAAAATTGATGGTGCCGTCGTGAAGAACAAGGACCTCCTGATCGAGTTGTTCTTCTTTCCAGACCGAAACTTGCAGTACATCGCCAGGGTAAATGGTAAAGTTTTCCTCGGCGGCCAGGGCCGGTAAAGATAGGGCAAAAAGAACAAGAAAAAAACAAGCTAAGGCGTGGATATTTAAGTATTTTTTCATGTTTTACCACCTGAATTGCGCGCCAGAAAAGCGCGGTTTGCAGGGGACGAAGTATAGTAGGCCGGCACTCGGAACGAAAGTGTAAGTAACCATGATGCGAAGATTTTTGTCTGCGTAATATTGTACAGTCTGAATTTTGATAAGAGTCTGCAACAATAGATAAAATTAGT
>JBFWTA010000025.1:0-14010 GCA_050248075.1 Bdellovibrionales bacterium
CAGCAACGGCTCAATTAAACCCCATTCTTTATCGCTCAAATCAAAGCGTGTGCTCATGATCCACCTCCGGTGAATCCTTGAATCACAACCGCTTTAGCTTGTAAAGTTATTGGGTACAGACCCTAGTTCAGAACTTATTGCATCACATCTTACTACTCATGCTTCTATTTGTCGTAAAAATGGGGAACCGCCTGATCGAGACAATGATTTTCGTGAAATGATCAGTATTATTACTGCGCGGCCTGGACATGTTCCTACAGATCGGCGTCCATTACAGCGTCAGATCCAGGGCTCCTTAGATCAGATACTTAGTGATCCATCGACGCCAAAAGACAAGCCTATATGGAAAATCATTTCAGAAAGAAGCGGACCCCATCTACGGCAAGCGTAAGTGTTTGTAATAAAATAAAAAATTCATTCTCATCTTTTTCTTACCCATTTCCATGCTATATATAAAGGGTCGGCTTGCCGACTATGGCGATAAACGTCTTGTGGAATAGACGCTGCGGACCCGGGGGCGGTACCCGGCGCCTCCACCTGAAGGCCGGTATGGCGGGCCTTCAATGGGGGCGAAACAGGATCGACGCGCGTAGTAAAGACATGGCTTTTGCCCGGCATGATACCGCCGTTATCGGGTCACTTTTACAAATGCCAACGACAACGTTGACATGAGGGTTGCTGCAGCTGCCTAACGTTCGCTTTGCGAACTTAGGGTAGTTGTTCTACTCACGCGGCCCGGGGGGCGCCGGGCAACAGAAGCCCCCCACTCTTTTCGGACATGAAATCTGCTTTCCGGGGCTTAAAACCCCATCGTTTTTTTAAGCTTGGCTTTTTATAGGTCGGCCTCTAACTATAGATACAGATTGTAATTTCCGGCATCCGAAAGCGGCCATGACCGAAGATATCCTGCGTTACGACCTGATGATCGAATCCGCCTTGCGCAATGTGGTGCGCGAGACGTTGAACAACGTCGCCAAAAACGGGCTGCCGGGCGAGCATCATTTTTATATTACCTTCCTGACGCATTTTCCCGGCGTGGAAATTCCGGATCATTTGAAAAAGCAGTACCCGGAAGAAATGACGATCGTCCTTCAATACCAGTTTTTCGGCCTCAAAATTCTTGAGGATTCATTCACGGTGACGCTGAGCTTTAACAATGTGAAGGAACGGCTGGTTATCCCGCTGGAAGCCATCACCACCTTCGCCGATCCCTCCGTCAACTTCGCGCTTCAATTCCAGTCCGGCAGCGCGGACGACGAGGACGACGAAGAATTGATCGAGGACGATGGCGACCCGAAGATGCTTCCGAAAACTTCCAATTCCGATTCAAAGGAAGACAAGGCCGCCGGTAAAGGCGCCAAAGCCGGCAAGGATAAAGACAAGGAAAAGGACAAAGAGAAAAAAGCCGGCGAAGTTATCAGCCTGGATATGTTCCGGAAGAAATGAACGGCATGCCGTAACACTGACCCGCCGCCCCGCCGGATGCTTATACATATAGGTGCACCCGACGAAGAACAGGCTGCAGGTACAAGCCACCAAAAAACCACGCGTTGATTTGCATAGGGCCGGGCAGCAAGTCCGCGACCTTCATGCCCCTAATCCTTGCGCCGGCGAACAGTTACTGCCGGGCTCAAGAGCCATGAGAGGGATAATATACGCCCCCATCACATAAGTCAACGTTTATTTCACATGATTTGTGAGATATTTCCGATATGAGAGGCAGGTAGTTGCCTGTTTAGGGTAATACTGATTGTTGTGATTTGATTTTGTCTAGTCGGCCAACGCTCTAAACGCCGAATTTGCGCTTTCGGATCATTTCGAAAATCTCGGCGGGTTTCCATTCTTTCATGAGGCTGATGGTCTTGCCGGCTTTCAGGACTTCGGCGATGCGGCGGTCGAGGAAGGCCCAGGTTTCGCGATTGCCGGGGCTGACGTCGTCGAACCAGAACAGCATGGTGGTTTTCAATACGCCCGCCAGCAAACCGCGCTTGGTATAAAAATTAAAATCGGTCGATGCGTCGCCCGCCGCGCGCCAGATGAGATCGACCGTGCGGTAAAGCCGCCGGACGCCAAGCGGCACATGCAGCGGCATCGCATACCAATAGACAAGCCGGCGCATGGCTTCGCGGTAAGGCGCGAGCGCCTCCAGCCGCGCGCGAACGCCAAAGGCAACCTTTTCCCTGACCTTGAGACGCGCAAAGCCGGGCTCGGCGCTTATTTTTTCCTGCATCGCGGCATCGATCATCGCATTGAACAGATCGATCACGTCGCGAATGCCGCCCGGAAAGTGCAGATCGGCCACGCCGCGATCGATGCCCGCCTGCTCCACGCCGCGCGCAAAGGCCTCGGCGGTCCAGCCATCGAAAGGAACCTGCGCGACAACGGATTGCATGATTTTCCGGCGGATAGATTCTGTTTTATCCGCCTTTCCCGAGCCCAAAGACGGGCGGCGCGCGCTATGCTTTGCCATTGGGTGTCCTTGTTTCTCTTTCAATTTCAAAATGTTAGGATGGTTCGGCGCGAAAGGACATAGCAAAGAAACCCTTTCCTGTAACCTATTGATTATGCTATAGCAGCGCACCGTTCCGGTTCAACCTAAACCCGAAGGAGAGGTTTGTTCGTGCAAGTTACCGTCCGCGACAACAATGTCGATCAGGCGCTTCGCGCCCTTAAAAAGAAGATGCAACGCGAAGGCATTTTCCGTGAAATGAAATTACGCCGCAATTACGAAAAACCGTCCGAGCGCAAAGCCCGCCAGCGCGCCGAATCCGTCCGCCGCCAGCGCAAGGTCGAACGCAAAAGGAAAGAACGCGAAGGCTTCTAAGTCATTAGCCGTCAGCCGTTAGCTGCTGGCGGTTAGTCGTGGGTTGCTCAAAGCTAACAGCTTATAGCTGACTGCTGACATGCCCGACCTTTCCATAATTCTCCCCTTCCACAACGAAGCGGCCACGACGCCGGATTTGTTCCGGCGGCTTTATCCCGTGCTCGGCTCGCTTGGCGTCAGTTACGAAATCATATGCATCGACGACGGCAGCAGCGACAATACCTATAACGCCCTTCATCACGAGCGCGACAAGGATCACCGCGTAAAGCTCGTGCGCATGGCGCGTAACTTCGGCAAGGAAGCGGCGATGGCCTGCGGCCTGCGACTGGCGACCGGCCGCGCGGCCATTACCATGGACAGTGACCTGCAGCATCCGCCCGAAACCATCCGCGAGCTTGTACAGAAATGGCAAAACGGCGCCCAGCTGGTTTATGCCGTGCGCCGCGACCGTAAATCCGAAAACGCGCTTTACCGTTTCATGGCACGCTCGTTCTACGCGGTGTTCCGCCGGATCGCGGAAGTGAAGCTGCCGGAAGGCGCCGGAGATTTCTGCCTGCTGGACCGCATTGTCATCGATGCCGTAAATGCCCTGCCGGAACGCAACCGCTTTATGAAGGGCCTGGTGAGCTGGGTCGGCTTTCGCCGCGACACCGTGGTTTTCGACGTCGCCAGGCGCGCGGGCGGCGCGACCACGTGGAATTATTTCCGGCTTTTGCGTTTTGCCTTCGACGGGCTTTCGGCATTCAGCACCCTGCCCCTGCGCATCTGGACCTTCAGCGGCGCCGTGGTTTCGCTGGGCGCGCTGGCTTACGGCATTTACCTGATTATACGCACGCTTATGGAAGGCATTGACGTTCCCGGCTATGCGTCGATGATGGTCGGCATTCTGTTTCTGGGCGGCTTGCAGCTTTTAAGCCTCGGCATGATCGGCGAATACCTCGCGCGCGTGATCACGGAAGTAAAAGCGCGGCCGCTTTATTTCATTGCCGAGCACGAAGGCCTGGATATCTTGCCGGCAGGCGGCAGAAAATAATTTCCGGCAACATCATCGTATGCCGCCGACGCCGTCCCGCACGGACGTTGCGCAAAAATCATACGCGCGTATATCGCCACGCCCCGTTTTACCCAAAAATATTTATCAGTCGCTAATATTTTTGCATCAAACTGATGCCGTCCTTTCAGCCCGCGCAAAACGGGCTTTCCTGCCCTCAATAACCTGCAAGCCGTTTTATCCCCGAGCGACATGAAAAATCCGAAAACTCAAACCATTCTTCTGGTCGAAGACACGCTGCCCGTGGCGATGATCTATGAAGAGTATCTGAAGCAGGAAGGCTATAGCGTCGAACTTGCGCATAACGGCAGGCAGGCCGTCGCGTATTTAAATCGCACCAGGCCGTCGGCCATCGTGCTGGACCTCCTGCTGCCCGATACCAATGGCATGGAGATTCTTACGCATGCAAAAGAGCGTTATCCCGATCTGCCGGTCGTCGTGGTCACAGTGACGAATTCCGTCGATGTCGCGGTCGAGGCGATGCGGCGCGGCGCGTTCGACTATATCGTGAAGCCCTTTCCTTCGGCGCGGCTGAGCGTGACGTTGAGAAACGCGCTGGAACGCCACGATCTTTCCGCCGAGGTTGCCGAATGGCGGCAGGCGGTCGGGCAATCGCGGTTCCATGGTTTCGTCGGGCAAAGTCCGGCAATGCAGTCGGTTTACCGCATCATAGATTCCGTCGCGTCAAGCCGCGCCAGCGTTTTCATCCGCGGCGAAAGCGGCACAGGCAAGAAGCTGGCGGCGAAAGCCATTCATGAGGCGAGCCCGCACCGGGCCAAGCCTTTCATTGCCCTCCATTTCGGCCCCGGATCGCCTGACACTCTTGAAAACCAGTTGTTCAGGCAGGATGGCGCGGCCTTTAAAATTGCCGGCGGCACGTTACTTATAGACGACATCTGCGAGATGCCGCTGGGGACACAGGCGAGGCTGCTGCATTTTCTGCAGGACGGAAAAACGGTGCGGCCGGAAGCAACGGACATGCGAATCCTGGCCTCGACCTGTCACGACCCGATCAAACATGTTCATGCCGGAAGCCTGCGCGAGGATTTGTATTGCAGGCTGAATGTGGTGCCGCTCAACATGCCGCCGCTGCGCGACCGCGAGGAAGATATCCTGCTGCTGGCCCAGCATTTTCTTGCCAGATACAACGCGGAGGAGACGAAGAGCTTTAGCCATTTCGCGCCGGAAGTCATGGGCGCCTTCACCCGATACGACTGGCCGGGCAATGTCCTGCAACTGGAAAATATCGTCCGCAATGTCGTGGTGCTTAACGACGGCGACGAGGTGACGGCCGGCATGCTGCCGCCGGATTTCATGCGGTTTACGGAACCGGGCCCGATGCCCGCCAATGAAAACATGCAGGGGCTGGTCCTGGCCGATCGAGCGCCGGAAGATGCCGTCAGGCCCCTCTGGCAAGTGGAAAAGGAAGCCATCGAAAAAGCCCTTGAATATGCGGGGAAGGATATCCCCGCCGCCGCGGCCCTGCTGCAGATAAGCGCCTCGGCCCTGTATCGCAAGCTGCATATGTGGAAGGCGGCTTAAGCCAACGGCGTTTTTTTTATTGGCCGGATGTGCTTTAACATCCGGATGCACACAGCCCCCCTGCCCCGCATTCTGCTTACCAACGATGACGGCATTGACGCGCCCGGCATGGCCGCGCTGGCCGATGTCGCGGGGGAATTTACAAACGAAATATGGGTTATCGCGCCCGAGCACGACGAAAGCGGCACGGGGCAGAGCCTGTCGCTGCATCATCCGCTCCGCTGCTTTCCGCGCGGCGAGCGGCGCTGGGCGGTGTCGGGCACGCCGGCGGATTGCGTGGCGATCGCCATTTCGCATTTCATGAAGGACACGCCGCCGGCGCTTATACTTTCCGGCATCAATGCGGGCAGCAACACGGGCGACGATGTTAATTTGTCCGGCACGCTGGGCGGCGCATTCATGGGGCTGATGCTTGGCGTGCCGTCGATTTCGATCAGTCAGGTATGCCGGACGCGCAAGACCACGCCATGGGAAACCTCGCGGGCAGTGCTTCCGAAACTGCTGCGTCATTTTTTAATGCAAGGCTGGCCAAACGATACGTGTCTTTCGATCAACATCCCCAACCTGCCGCCGGACGAGGTAAAGGGATTTGCCTGGGCGCGGCAGGGAAAGAAAACGCTGGAAAGCATCCATGTCGAAAAGCGCGAGGATTTGCGCGACCAGCATTATTTCTGGATGCGCCTGCACGACAGGGACCCGACCACCTCCGGCGAGTTCGAGCATGCCGTTATCCGCCGCGGCGAGGTGTGCGTGACGGCGCTGTCGCTTGACCGCAGCGTCGAGGTTTCCTTGCCGCCCGTCGCGTTCGGGACATGAGCGACGACAAGCCGCCCGCTTCCTTCCTGATCGGCGCGCAAATTCGCATTGCCGCGCGCGAAGGCATCCCGATGGTCATCCGCAGGCGCGGCGACGAAAGCATCGGCGCGATTATTCTCAAGATCAACCGCCTCGACGGCACGGCGCATATTCTGACGCAAGTCCGAATGGACGATGAATTAATGTGGAGTCCCGTCAGCCGCACCGACCCCATGCCCGAGGCGGATGCCGAGCGGTATCTCGAAAAGCAGGCCAAAATCGACCCCGACTCATGGCTGGTCGAAATCGAGGACCGACAGGGAAGACACTGGTTTCCCGGCCGAATCGTCAAATTCTGACCTGCCCAAAAGAGGCATGTCAGGCAAAATTGCAAAGCATTCGGAAGCGTATGGTTACCAATTTCTTATTTTTCCTGCCATTCCCCCCATTTGCCGCACCCGCCTTAACAAGGCTTTAATAATGGGCCGGTATATTTTCAATTGTAGATAAATTTTATTTTGTACGTGCGGCGTTTAGAAAAGCGTATTTAAAAACGGAGATTGGATATGGCAACAGAGCCAGCGAACGACCCGCGCGAACAGCGTCTTCAGCAAATTGAAGTCGGGTACAGGTTAAACATAAGTTCAGATGTTTCCGATGAACAGCGTAACACATACTGGGCAGATCTTGCCAAGCAGCTGAAGACCTACCCCTCTGCCAATTTCGATGCCTTTCATAAAGCATTCATGAAAGGAATTGATGTACCTCACTCATCGTCCATTGATATGGCTTCGATATTGCAGGATGCCCACATAAAAGCACAAGCGGCAACCAGCTCTGCACCCGCTGCGCATGAGGCCTCAAAGACCAGGCAAATGCAGGTCGCTGATATTAAGAAAAAACTTAATCCGGCCGACATGAAAATAATCGATCAAGAACAAGATTTGTCTTTTTTATACCGATAATCAGCTAACGGCCTTTCATGCAGCAATCACAACCAATGAAAAAATCGATATTACCAAAGCTAGACAAAATGCGAAGAGCGCCCCTTCATATTCACCCATGACAAATAGCATGGGCCCCGCGCTCGGGGCCGCCGAGATACGGGAAATGCAAATTGGCCGACTAAATCAACAAGTGCTAGGCCCTAATGCATTTAAGGAATTATCCGAGAAACTTCCCGGTTTAACCGACGAACAGGTTAGAACTCTTCATGATACCTATTATGCAAATCTAACGCCGACATTTAAGGGTAGTTTTCATGAAACGAGAGACCAAAACAGGTATCCTACATATACATTCGACGAGAAGGCTTTCAAACAGGCTACCTCTGCGTCGGATGCTTTGGCGGTTGCTCCGGCTGTATCATCGCGGCAGACGGCCGAGAAATTTACTGCGAACGCCATTAATGCGAAACAGACTGCCCCAAAACCAGCAGCCGTAGATCCAACGAAAACATCAAAGGGAAATATTGCCAACAGCCCCGAAGTCGACGGCAGGGATAATGTTCGCAAAACCCCGGTTCAGAAAAAAACTCCCGTTCATTCCGCGGATCCTTCAAAAAAGAAACCTGCGGCTACAGGCGAAAAACCGAAGACACCTGCTGATAACGGGTATGGAAAGGCCTCCGGCGAGGAGAAGGCGAACCTTCTTATGGATGCCCACCGCATGTTGAATAGCGATCCCCGGGCTGCACTGGCCGGCTTGCAGGAAGAAACTGCTCAGGGCGACGCGCTCCGTGCCGCCTATGACGCAAGGACCAAGGCCGATCCAAATTTTGCACGAGATTTTACTGATAGGTATAGTGCCCAGATCACGGTGGGCATACCTCATGGCGGCACTTTGTCGCCAACGGGTGGACATATGGCGAACGGCAACGGCCTTGCCGCCAAAGGAACTGGGCACCATCGGCATTCACTTAAAGCCGAGGATGCCAATCGCATTATTCCAGGCCATTCCGGGGCTCCGGATAGCATCCAGGCCACGTCCCTGAGTCCTCCGGCAAGCCAGACCGCGGCGCCGAGTTCGGAAAAACCGCCATTGCAACAACAACAGTATAATGATTTTGCTAAATCGGCAGGAAGCGCAGCTCCGAAGGGAGTGCCGGTACCATCGTTTTAACCGAGACGATTTAGCAAGGAAAAATTGTGGCGTCGTAAAGCCACGGACTTATGCCTTTGGCTGATTCACTATACACTTTCCGCAGTCTAACTTTTATTTTCGCGCAATAATTCCTGCATGTCGCGTTATGCTCGTCGATAGAGTGCATTTTAACAACCTTTTAAGGAAAAAAAGCATATCATTACCGGGTGTTGGAAGGTTTTATATATTCATAGCGACGCGTTTTTTAAGATTTTAGAGGTACCCGATGGGACCTGCTGTCGTTGCCGCCCCCGCTGTCGGCGCCGTTGTTATCGGCGAACAGGCGCTTATTGCAACCGGCATCATCGGCACGGGCATAGTTAGCCAATTTCTGGTCGATCAATATCGCCGGCAAACTCATACACAGATGGAATTTCCCGCCGGTGCCTTGCAAGGCGATGCGGCAAAGCTTAATACACTCGGCGCCGATGTTACGAAGCTGATGATGCCCGGCGGGATACATCAATATGTCGGCGATCAACTGCTTTCATTGTTCAGAAGCACCCCACTTCCTGAAGAGGCCGTAACTGCCCCAGCCGCACCGCCAGCGGCGGCCCCTCCAGCTTCGGCTTCAGTTTCAACGCCTGCCGCACCGGCAAAGCCACTCGCGTTTACAAACTGGGATTCCGCATCCGGAAATAAGTCTTCCGCCGCATCTTCCCGGTCTTTTCCTGCCGCCCGACAGATGTATGTCGGACGCTCAGCCTCTGTTTTGCCAAATACGGACGGCACGGTCATGCCGCGAGCGGACATTAGCATCAGCCTTCCCTCAACCCCGGCCTCCCCTGCCGTCAAGCCAGTCGACCCGGCCGCTGCGCAAACGGCCCTGCGCGAAGGGCAAGCGGATGCCGTGCTTTCAGTTGCACATGCGGCAGTCCCGGCGGAAGCGGCGTCGGCCGCAAGCGAAATACCGGCAATACAGGAAATGTATATTCCCAACATAAGCATGCCTGGAGCCAGCCCCCAATCCATGCAATCGGCATTGCCGGGCAACATGAAACTCATGCCCACCACGCCCGCCGAGACAAAACCCGCAGCATTGGGTACGTTAGCTTCGCCTGCCGACCCTGCCGCCCCGAAGGCAGCGCTTATGGAGGCCAATGCCGATGCCGTCATGTTGCCGGCGACAGTTGCAACACCAATCGAAGAAAACCCAGCGGGTATGGCCGGACCTACAGCCCGCGCCGACCGGCCGCGCAGGCAGTTGTCCATTGATCATTCATTGGCGGAACCGGAGCCAGCCGAGGCCACCAATACATCGACTGCTACGGCGCCACGATGGCAGGACCTTTACGTCAAGCAACTCCTTCATTTCCGCGAAGTCGATGCATCGGCGCAAACAGCTGTAGCCGCCGCCTCTAACACCTCCGCTTCCGATACTTCTACCGGTACAGCTAATGGCCAAGATATAAGCACGGGAACAGACGCAGCCGCCCGGCCTGCAGCATCCGCGGGCACGAGTACGACGGCACGGGCAAATGTCGGCCGCATCGCCGCAACTGGTGCGATTGGCCTCGGCATTGCCGCTTCGCCTTTGGCAATCAAATCACCCAGCAACACTCCCGACATGCCTTTCGACGAGCGCAACCGTGCCATGCGCAATGCTCATTTCGGTATCGACCAGTACACATTATCCGACAAAGCGAAAGAGGAGCTGGACCACGACGCGGCGATTATTAAAGAACGGCTTGCCGATAACCCGAACGCCCGGTTTGAAGTTGTCGGCCATGCCAGCACCACAGGCTCCAATGAGCACAACCTGGCTCTTTCCGAGAAACGAGCCGATGCCGTCATAGAATATATGAAGACAAAACATGGCCTGCAGAGCGATACTTTTGTAAAAAAGGCCGTGGGCGAAGAAAAAGCCAGCCTGATCGAACAAACGGCGGATGGCGTCGAGAATGCGAATAACCGCGCAGTTGTAATCAGCCAAGTGAGCGATCCCGCGCCTTCCGGCGGAGGCTCTGCTCCTGGCACGCCAAATCCTCCCCATACAGCTCCGCCATCAGGCGGCGGCGCTGTATGGGCCGCCACACCGTAGGACACAAGACACGCCTCATTAAAGCGGTTTGCCTGCGCTTGTCCCCTGCCCTGATCCCTGATAATTCTAGGTCATTCTTGCTTTTCAGCCGGAGAGACAGCCTTTATGCCTGCCGCGACACAACCACCGCAGAAGCCACCGGAGAATACCGAGGCGATGCCGATGTTTTACACCGCGCCGCGTCCGCTGGACCGCGCGCGCGACGGCAAGATGCGCGTTTCGCGGCCCACGCATTTTCGTTTTGCCGCAAACACCAACGCCATTCCCCTGCTCGTCGACGAATTTCCGATGGCGGCGGCCTATTACCCGATTGTTTTCGCGGCGGGCCCCATGCCCATACCCGCGGCGGTCGTCGGCCTTAAAAACGATAACAATCTGTTTATCGACGCCGAAGGCCGCTGGGTGCAAGGCGCCTATCTGCCGGCTTACGTGCGGCGTTATCCCTTCATCCTGATGGACGATCCGGACCGCAAGCAGTTCGTGCTCTGCGTCGACGAGGCCAGCGATATCCTGAGCGAAAACGGCGAGTTCGCCCTGTTCGAAGGCGAGCAGCCGAGCGAATTCACCAAAAGCGCGATGGAATTCTGCGCCGCTCTACGCCAGCAAGGCGACGCCACCGACGAATTCGTGAAGGCGCTGAAGGAATACGACCTTCTCAAACCTAACGACGCCCAGATCGACCTTCCCGACCGCACGCGGCTTCAATTAAGCGGATTCCTGGTTATCGACCCGGTGAAATTCGATGCCTTGCCCGATAATGTGATGCTGGAATGGAAACGCAAAGGTTGGCTCGGGCTTGTGTACGCCCAATTGCTGTCATCGCACAGGTGGCAAAATCTTATCGACATGCTGCAGAAAGCCTGACAATGAAAAATCCGCTGTACGGAGTGATATTCGGCGTGGTCATGTTCGTTGCGCTGCCCGCCGCAGCCGCATCTCCACAGCATGGCCTTGCCTTGCACGGCCAGCCGAAATACCCGGCGGATTTCAAAAATCTGGATTACGTCAATCCCGACGCGCCGAAAGGCGGCCAGCTGCGGCTGTTCGGGGTGGGCACGTACGATACGCTTAATCCATATACGCTGAAAGGCGTACAGGCCGACGGCGCAGGGCTGCTGTTCGAGACGCTCATGACGCCGACTCTGGACGAACCTTCCAGCGAATACGGCCTTATCGCCGAGAGCGTAACGGTGGCCGACGACCGCAGCTGGGTTTCCTATAAGCTGCGACCGGAAGCGCGGTTCAATGACGGATCGAAAATCACGCCGGAAGATGTGATTTTCTCCTTCGAAATCCTGCGCGAAAAGGGCCATCCCCTGTACCGCAGCTATTATGCCGATGTGGCGAAAGCCGAAAAATTGAATGCGAACGAAGTGAAGTTTACTTTCCGCATTACAACGAACAACGAATTGCCCTATATCATGGGCCAATTGCCAGTCCTTTCGAAAAAATTCTGGCAAGGGAAGGATTTCGCCGCCACGACCCTTACCCCCATCCTCGGCAGCGGGCCGTATAAAATCGCGAACATGGATACGGGGCGCAGCATTACCTATGAGCGCGTCAAGGACTGGTGGGGCAAGGACCTGCCGATCAATCGCGGAAGGTACAATTTCGATACCATCAACTACGATTATTATCGCGACACCACGATCGCGCTCGAAGGGCTGCTGGCGGGACGATACGATTACAAGCTGGAAAACGTCGCCAAGAACTGGGCGCTGAATTACAACACGCCCGCTGTGCAGCAAGGCCATATCAAGAAGGAAATGATCCGCAATCAGCTGCCGCAGGGCATGCAGGCTTTTATCATCAATATCCGCCGCCCGATTTTCCAGGACCCACGGGTACGTCAGGCCCTGAACTATGCCTTCGATTTCGAATGGTCGAACAAGACGGTGGCGTATGGCGCCTATAAGCGCCTCGCCAGTTATTTCGAGAATTCGGAACTGGCGGGCCATGGCCTGCCGACGCCGGCCGAGATGAAGCTGCTGGAACCCTGGCGCGGCAAAATTCCGGATGAAGTTTTCACGACCGAATACAAAAACCCCACGACGGACGGCAGCGGCGACAATCGTGAAAATCTGCGCAAGGCCGCCGAACTTTTGAAAGCCGCAGGCTGGGAACTTAAAAACGGCAAGCTTACCAACGCCGACGGCAAGACTTTTACTTTCGAAATCATCGAAAACGACCCCATGTTCGACCGGTGGATACAGCCCTATCTGCGCAACCTCGAGCGACTCGGTATTTATGCGCAATACCGCGTCGTCGATTCATCGCAGATGCAGAACCGGCTGAACGATTTTAATTTCGACGTCACGGTCACGACCTACCCGCAGTCGCTGTCGCCGGGCAACGAGGAACGCGATTACTTCGGCTCGAAAATGGCGGATACGAAGGGCAGCCGCAACCTGATCGGCATCAAGGATCCTGCGGTGGACGCGTTGATCGAAAGCATCGTGCACGCGCAATCCCGCGAAGACCTGGTTGCCGCCACGCGCGCGCTCGACCGCGTGCTGATGTGGAACCATTATGTTGTGCCGCACTGGTACATCGACAGCTTCCGCATCGCCTATTGGGATATGTTCGGCCAGCCCGCCGTCAAGCCGCCTTATGGCCTGACCGTCATCGACGGCTGGTGGACCGATGCCGGGAAATCTAAAAAGATAATGAGCATGCAGAAGCGAAACCGTTAATCGGTTATTTTCCCTATCTTTGGGAATACCCCTTTATGGTTTTTTTTCGAGGCATGGTTTTTTTCGCGGCAGCAGCGCTTTATCGCAAATCGGACTGCAAGAATAATCGCAAAAAGAGCGAGGCCCGACAGCATGACCTCGCGCACGCCATATGAAACATCCTCCTGCTTGTGAAAAGCATCGGATACGTCGCCGAACAGATAGCCAAACCCCGAGAAGGACAAGGCCCACACGAATGCGGCAATGGCATTCCAGATCGCAAATTTTCTCCAGGAAACATGGCTGAGGCCCAGGGCGACGCCGCTCACATTTCTTACACCATAGACAAAACGGTAGCAGAGAATAAAGGCAACCGCATGCTTATCGATCCACCCCGTCGCGCGATCTATTTTCGGCTTTATGCGCGGAAAATTCTTAAGTATGCGCTCGCCATAGCGGCGCCCGAGCATAAAGACCACCTGATCGCCGACACAGCTGCCCAGCCACGCGGCCACAAACAGCTCATAGATGTTGAGGTAGCCTTTTTGCGCCAAAAAACCCGCGATGACGACAAAGGTTTCTCCCTCGAACGCCGTCCAGAAGAAGGTGATGATGTAAAACATCTCGCCATAACGGTGGGCGAGGAAAGCCGGATCGTGAAGATGATCAAAGAATATCTGAAATTCATTCATCAGGGATGCGACTCGGACACGGACACAGATTACGGAGTAACACCCATCCGCCGCCAGGTCGAGCCTGCACGATATCTTTCGGTGTCGAGACGTATCTAGCGATAGGCTACGCGGACAACTTCGTAGGATTTGGCGCCTTTGGGTGTGACAACTTCGACCGTATCTTTCATGTGCTTGCCGATAAGGGCGCGGGCAAGTGGCGAAGTGACGGACAGCAGGCCGTTCCTGATGTCGGATTCATCTTCACCGAC
>JBFWTA010000026.1:0-13978 GCA_050248075.1 Bdellovibrionales bacterium
TATCGATCGCTTCGGGAAAACCGCCGAGGAATTTGCGGATACGGCGGCTGCCCATCATGCCGACGACCAGATGCGGTATATAAAGACCGATAGCGATGCCGAGTAGTGCGGACGGCGTTTTCGACCAGTGCAGCCCGAAATGAAACCCCATATGGGCCACGGCAATCAGGGTAATATTAATCAGCAGGTACTCGCCCAGCGAAATATTGCGGCCTGTACGGGCCAGGCGCATGCGCAGTTTGTCGGGGTTTGGCATCAGTGCCTTGATCAATGTGTCCAGCAGGGGAATGCCGCTGTCCGCCGTAATGCGGCGGACGCTTTGCGCGGGCTTGCTTTTTTCAGTCTTGCGCATCTCGGCATAGCGTCCGCCAACACGCAGCAGGCGGCGTTCCACCGCGTCGCTCTTGCCGCCGCTGAACGCACTCATGATTAGGAGGGTAATGACAAAAACCCCGCCACCGAGCAGCAGCAATACGGTGTTGCTGAGAATCACGACACCGCCTCCATCAGCTGCTTGTCGAGTCCGAAATAGGCGGCTTTTGGCAGGCAGTGCGGTCGCAATCCATGATTCTTGAACTCGACGATCAGCTTGCCGTCTGGCGCTTCGCCCGTCACATCACAGGTGAAAAGATCCTGCATGGTGACGACATCGCCTTCCATGCCGGTGATTTCGCTGATGTGCGTCACACGGCGCGAGCCGTCGCGCATACGGCTGACCTGCACAATCATATCGATGGCTGAAGCAATCTGCTGGCGTATGGCGCGCGGTGCGAGATTGACGCCGGCAAGACCCACCATGTTCTCGAGGCGTGTAAGCGCTTCGCGCGGGCGGTTGGAATGGACCGTCGAAAACGATCCATCATGGCCGGTATTCATGGCTTGCAGCATGTCGACGGCCTCGCCGCCGCGCGTTTCGCCGACGATAATGCGGTCGGGTCGCATGCGCAGCGCGTTTTTCAGAAGGTCGCGCATGGTAATTTCGCCATGCCCTTCCAGATTCGCCGGACGGGTTTCAAGGCGCACCACATGCGGTTGCTGCAGTTGCAGTTCGGCGGCATCCTCGATGGTCACGACGCGTTCGCCATGATCGATCATCTGCGACAAGGCGTTTAACAGGGTCGTCTTGCCCGAACCGGTGCCGCCGGAAATGAGAATGTTGAGCTTGCAGCGTCCACAGATGCGCAGGACCTTCGCCATGGCCGGCGAAATGCTGCCGAAGCCGACCATGCTGTCGAGCGTAATTTTTTTCTTGGAAAATTTACGAATGGTTATGGCCGGACCGTCAATAGCCAGCGGCGGAATGATGATGTTGACACGGCTACCGTCAGCGAGGCGCGCGTCGCATAGAGGTGAACTTTCATCGATGCGGCGGCCAATCGCCGTGACAATGCGTGTGGCGATGGCCAGCACATGGGCATTGTCGCGAAACTGTACATCGGACAGGATGAGCTTGCCTTTATGCTCGATAAAAACCTGCTTCGGCCCATTGACCATGATTTCTGAAATCGTTTCGTCGCCAAGAAGCGGCTCGAGCGGGCCGAGTCCCAGCATATCGTCGAGCAGCCGGACAACCAGTTCTTGGCGCTCTGCGCCGTTCAGCTGGATTTTTGTTTCTGCAAGCAATTCGGCGACGACGCTACTCAGATCGCGCGCCAGGTCCTCGCGGGCCATGCGGGCGGCGGCCGATGTATCGATACGCTCAAGCACCAGAGGTTGAAGTTTCAGTTTGGCCTGATCAACGCTGGCGCGGCTTGATCCTCGGACCGGGGCAATGAGGGATGTAAGTCCCATATCCGCCACCGGCTGCGGTTTGACGCTGGCCGCCTCCTGCGGCAGGTCGGGCCTCGCTTCGATGCGTGGGGAAGGAAGGGGTGGCGGCGCCACCTGACCCAGAGTTGCATTAATAAGTGCGGTGACAAGATCGCGCTGGTCTAACAGATTGAGCTCAATACGGTTCTTGCCGAGAAAATCTGCAATTGTCTGTTTGGCTTCGCGCGCCACTTCGGCGCGGGAATTGCCGGCCAATTTTTCCGGCGGAAATTTTTGTTTGAATTCCGGCAGAACGCGTTCGAGCAATGTCACGATCGTGGGATCGGGTGCTCCGGAACCATGGCCGTCCGGGGGCGGCGTCATGGCTTATCCCTGGCCGCCCGCGAACCGGTTTTGCGCGGCTCTTCTTTGGTCTTCACTTTTGGTGACGGCCACAGCCAGTCCAGCAAGCTACCTTTTGCAGGCGTCTCGGCAGCCGGCTTGCCACTCAATTTCGCGGCGAGCGCGGAAAGGGCTCTCGTCACCGGCGTATCGGCGGCGACCGCGCCGAGCGCCTTGCCAGTATTGGCCGCCAGCGCCACCGACTTCGAATCTTCCGGCACCACAAAATCTATCTTGATTTGCGCGCCCTTTTCGAAAGCGGCTGTGTCGACCTGTGCGGGGCTGGTGGAGCTTACGCGCGAGGTGACCACGGTTACACTGCTGCTTCCAACAGAAGCGAGCGCGTTTTTGATGCGCAGCGTATCCCGGATACCGGCCAGAGAGAGTTCCGACACCAGCACAATATCATGAGCCATGGCCAGCAGCCGCTTATGGGTCGCTAACATATGACGTGGCAGATCAACAACGATAAAATCGAAATTCCCGCGCATTTCTTTAAGAAGCGCCGTAATTGCGCTGCTATCAACCGCGATGTGGTCTTCGACGGACTCCTCGGCGCCCAATACCGAGAAGTGCTCGCTGGCGGCCACCATGGAACTGGCCACCATAAGGCTGTCCACGCGTTGCGGGGATGCAACTACATCGCGCAAGCCGCGGCCCGGCTCCAGGTCGAGCGCTAGCGATGTCGTGCCGAATTGGAGATCGAGGTCGAGGAGAGCGCACTGGAACTTAAATTTGTGAGCCAGAAGCCAGCTGCTGTTAACAGCAATCGTGGTTGCGCCAACCCCGCCGCGCGACCCTATGACGATGATAATTTTGGCTTCCCGTGCATCGCCCTTACCGGTCGTGCCGCCGCGCAAGGCTGAGGCATAAGCCTGAGCCAGCATTTCGGCGCTGAGCGGTTTTACCAGATAATCGGCAAGGCCGGAGGCCAGCATGCGCCGGTACAGGCTCACGTCATTTGCCGTGCCTATGGCGATCAGACGGCATCCAGCGCCGCATTTTCCCGCCAAGCGTCCGGCGACCGCCGCCGGGTCGTCCTGTCCGTCGATGTCGACGATAACTAGCTTGGGCGCTGGCGATTGTTCAAGCATTTGCAAAAACATTTCCGGGCCGCCCATCTGTACGGCTGCGGCCGGAAAACCCTGGCGGTCGGCAAAGCTGCGTAGCGTGCCGAAAGACGATTCATCTCCGGTAAAGGCCATGAATTCGGCATGCATGATGGCGCCGTCAAAACCGGAACTGCTGGAACGGAAAGCGCTCATGTCAGGGCGCCCCCATTCACTTCCCTAAAGGAGACGACGAACCGCCCGAATTGAGAGGCGTTTCGCCAGTCATAGCCGACGTTGCCGTGGGCGCCGATGTCGCATCGACCGAGTTTTGCGGAGTCGGCGTGAACCAGATGAGTCCGCGGGTCTGGTTGTTGTTATAACGCATGATGGAGCCCGATGTGAGCACACCGCTCGCCGGCCCCATGTCGCGACCCCGCAGTAGATCTTCCGGCTTTTCGACCATCATAGCGAGGTTGCGCGCATCGGCGCAGCCGAACTGCGGCAAGGGCTGGTTATCGAAAAAATGGACGTTGTTATCCGACCAGCGTGGACAAGCCGGGGGTAAGGCCACATATCCTTGCCCATCGGGAGAAGGCATAACCTTGATCGCATAATCAGGCGCCGGCGTTATTGGCTCGCACCCTGCGAGACCGGCAGCGCCCATAATAGTTATGAAAGCGGCAAGGCGCATCATGTCTGTTACTCCAGAATAAATCCGTCGGAGGACGGCATAGAACGTGATGCCGCGACGGGCATGACTTTGACATCCGGCGAAACCGGCACCACCGGTGCCGCTGCGGGTATGGGCGCGTCGTCTTCCTGCGGCAGACCTGCGGATTCTGTTTGATTTTTATCCGGCACGGGGCGGCCGACCACAAGATTGTTGGATGCGACGGGCGGCAGAGGCGCCGGCGTTCCGCTCAGCGGTGCGGGTGCGGCTATGGGAGGCGGTGGCGGCAGTGGTACCGGGACGGCTTTTGCCGCTCCACTTACCGGCCGGGCATTCGGATCGCTGCTGCTGTTTCTCATTTTCAGAATTCGTTCGGCATCGGATGGCGGGCTGTAGCCGTCCATCGGCAGGGCCATGGCCTGTTCGCTCATTCCAGGCTTTACGAGATAAGGCGTCACGACAATGACCAGTTCGGTCTGGTCGTTCTGGAACTGCGTTGAGCGGAACAGCGGTCCGAGAATAGGAACATCGCCGAGGAAGGGAAATTTCTGGATAGTCTGGTCCTGATTGTTGTCCAGCAGGCCAGCAATGGCAAAACTCTGTCCGCTGGCAAGCTCGACGGTGGTTTCGGCCTTGCGGGTCGTGAAGGCGGGGGCGGTCAGATTGCTCACCGTGATCTGGCCGACTGAGGACAGCTGGCTGACTTCCGGCTTCACATGCAGATTGATGCGGCTGCCGCCGACCAAGGTCGGCGTGAACTGCAGCTGGATACCATAGGGCATGTATTGAATGGAGATCGTCCCGTTGGCCTGGGGGATCGGCACGGGCACCTGGCCGCCGGCGAGGAAATTGGCGGTTTCGCCCGACATCGCCGTGAGGTTAGGTTCGGCCAGAATGCTGATCAGCCCGTCTTCGGCCAGGGCATCGATCAGGCCATTGACGTTCCACCTGCCGCCCTGGCGCGAAAAAGCAAAACCATTGGTCTGGTTGGTATTGGCGGTGGTTTCGCCGTTAAGCGTGGATGTGCTGGCAATGGAGCTCAGCGCGGACACCGGCGAACCGCTGGCAAGACCGAAAACAAATCCGCCGACGGTTGTCAGACTACTCCAGTTGATGCCGAACTGCTTGTCGACAGTGCGCGATACTTCCGCGAAACGCACGCGCAACATGATCTGGTTGCTGCCGACGACCTGGATGCGATTGATAATGGTGCCGTCCTTGCTGACATAACGCGACGCAATTTTACGAGCGTCCTCGACGGCGATCGGGTCACGCGTTTCGCCGGTCAGAACAATCGCATCCGGAAGCGTGGCAACCTGAATTTTATTGTCCGGAATGGCCGCCGCCAGTTCGCGGCGCAGATTGGTGAGATCCTGCGTAACAATAACGGTGCGGTGAAGCAGCGTACGTCCGTTACCGTCGGTGGCCATCAAGGTCGTTTCGCCGGTTTTCTTGCCGAACACCATGATCGATGTCGGCGACATCACTTGAACATCCGCGATTTCCGGATTGGCGATAAAAACCGAGGCGGCCGGACCGCTGAGAGTAATCGGCTGCCCATGATCCACGCTTATATTAAGAAGAGGCGCGCCTTTTTCCGCCGCATGCGCAACGGGGCCTGCGGTCAGCAGGATCAACAGCCAAAAAGAAAAGAGGATACGTCTTGACATGGGATGGGCTTACCTGCGTCGCTGGAAGATAGTTTCACTGGTGTCTTTACCGCGCATGATCTGTACTTTTTGAAGCAGCCGGTCTTCGCCGCCGAGTGCCGGAAAAGCCTGGCTGAGATCGCTGTCCCATGTGTGGCTGTCCAATGCCGCGCGGGAGGCATCCGTGAGCTGATCGGGAGACAGCGGGTCAGGCAGTGGTTCTTCGGAAGCAAGGCTACGCAGGGATAACGACAGGGAACCCAGTTGCGCACCGAGCGCAAGACGTTCAGCCTGTTGTGGCGTGACTTCGAGCGTCGCCAGCTGCGCAAGCTTGGGATCCAGGTTTCCCTGATCATCACTTTTCTGATCGAGCGCAAGAACGCGCACATTGGTAAGGACCGTCTCGCTCATGTGGCGGTCGGTGAGATCGGGTTCGTCTCTGCGCGATACAGAAAGCGTAAGAATGACATCCACGCGGTCACCCGGGAAAATAAAGCCAGCCACCTGGCTGCTGGGATTAATGGTAATGGACATCGCACGCATGCCGGGCTGCAGGACGGCGGCAAGAAAACCTTGCGCGTGCGGATTGACAATCTGGCCGCCGAGGACCGGGGTATCGGCGCGAATACCCTGACGCAGGACAGAGCCGATGACGGCGGTTTTATCTGCGGTACCTTTGACGAACAGGTTGCTGTTTTGCGCTTCGGTGGGCCAGGGTATCCATTTAAGATCGGTGTCCTTGAGCAGGGTTCCGATTGGCAAATCCCGTGCGGCGGCAAGCACCTGGCTGGCGGCTTCGGCGGGAGTCTGGATACCCTGATCCGCCGATGGCGGAACCATCATGGATCGCGCGGCCATGACTGTTATGGCGGCAATCGTGAAGGCGGCGAGCAGAAGGACGATTTTGCGTTTCGGCATGTTGCGACCCCCTCAGCTCGGAAACAGAATAGGTTGCGACAGCAGTGTCAGCACGCAGAGTCCGCCGGCGGAAATGGCGATGCCATACGGGATCGGCACTTTCGCAAGAGTCACGGCCTGGCGGCTCGATCGATTGCGCAGATGCGTTAGCAAGGCCATCAACAACGCAAGCAGTCCGCCGGCGATTGCCGTTGTCACAAGAAACACTGCCACCAGATGCGGCCCGGCCCAGAGTCCCGTCGCAGCAAGCAGCTTGATGTCACCCGCGCCGGCAATGTTTCCCATGAACATGACAAATCCCGAAAGCAGCATAAGACCGAATACCATCAGATGCTGTTCCCACTGGACTGCAACCGGTGCCGAAATGACAAACAGCGGGAAAAGAAATAATAACGCGATACATATCTTATTTGGAATCCGGTATGTGTGCGCGTCGCTGATAGCGGCAAGAACCAGCAGCACGGCAGCGCCGAAAAGAATGGCGATATGAAAAACGCTCATTTCCAAAGACATGGAAAAAACCTTGAATGCCTGACGGACTTGGACGGCGGCGAAAATAGTATCGCTTAGGCGTGCTTAAGGAGCAATGAAGGAAGGACTTACACTTTTTTAATCGCCGGTTTTTTACCGCTAGGCAAGGATTTGAAAAGAATCAGAAGAATCAACCGCCTGTCCTGTGGGTATTTTTCGATGGTTTCGGCATGGCTTGCGAATCTGTCGGACAAAAAAACGCGGGAGAAACAGATTGCTCTCCCGCGTCCGACCTGGTGGGACTTCCGAATGGTCTAGAGATTGTTTTGAACGGTTTGGAATACGCCGCTCAAAACAGGGCCGAGGGTGATGAGCACCGCCACGATGGCGACGGCGATCAGCGAGGCAATTAATCCATATTCAATCGCCGTAGCGCCGTCTTCATCTCTGAACAGGCAAATTAACTCACGCATGAAAACCCTCGCCCGCTTATTCTGTTACAAGTTGTTCTGAACGGTCTGGAACACGCCGCTGAGCGCCGGGCCCAGGGTAAGCAGCACACCGACAATGGCGACGGCGATCAGCGAAGCGATCAAGCCATATTCAATGGCGGTGGCGCCGCTTTCGTCCTTCATGAAACGGATCATCTTTGACATAGTGACTCTCCTCAAGTTTCGGGTTGAAATATTTCGAAGCCCAGATAGGTTGAGAGTAACGGAGACGCTTTAAGGAACCGTAAAGTAAACTTCGAATTTGCAAGTAATTACAGGACGATATTGCGTATAATCTCGGCGCCGTAGCTCGAAAATCCTTTTGTTTGCAAGCCTTTCTGTGTATCGCTTCGGTGTTTAATCAGACGTTAAGAAGAAGTTTGCCACTATAACCCGCGCGAATTTTTTGTATGCCTGTCATCTGTTGCGAGAATTTTTTCATGACATCTCTCCGCCGAAGAAAATCCCGCCCTGCGGCGAACCGCAAACCCTTCGCCGATACGGACCCGATGTTCTGGATGGATCTCGCTATTCGGTTTGTGCTCGGCGTTTTCTTTGGCGTTGCGGCCTGGGTTTATTTTACCAATGCGCTTGCGCAGTTACTGCATGCAGGCCCGTCGCAATCTATTGCGATGAAGGCGGTGAGTGTCCTGTCCATGTTTGCCATGGCGGCCTTTGTGCTTCTTATCGCCTGTCTTTATGCGGTTCGTCTGCGTCCCGTGAGTAAATTTGCCGGCTGGAAGGCGACTGCCGCCGCGCTGCTCGGCGCTTTTCTTATGTGGGGGTTGCTGTTTCTTGAACCGCGCGCCGATCTGCCGGTGGGGTTTAAGCTGACCTCATCCGCGCTTATTCTTATTGGTAACATTTATGCGATCATCGCGCTGCGCCATCTTGGCCGATCCTTTTCCATTTTGCCGGAGGGCCGCGCACTGGTGACAACGGGGCCGTACCGTTTTATGCGCCACCCGCTTTATTTCGCCGAGTTTTTTGCAACGCTTGGGGCGGCCATGGTCTTTTGGTCCTGGCCGGCATTTCTGCTTTTTACGGCACAGGTTACGATGCAGTTTGCGCGCATGCATTACGAGGAAAAGGTCTTGCGCGAAACATTTTCAGGCTATGCCGCTTATAGCCGCCGTACGGCACGGGTTATTCCTGGCATTTACTGAGCTGTTTTTTTACTCCACCAGCTTTCCAGAACAGTTCCGTACAAAGGGACGTCATCCGGTCGTTCGAGACGCTCCGCCCACCACGCAACCCGGTCGCCATCCGAGAAATAAAGCGGAATGGTATAGTGCCCCGCCATCAGCACGCGGTCGAGCGCATGCACGGTCGCCACCAGATCTTCACGCGTGGCTGCGGCTGGGATGGCGTTTGCAAGGGCATCGATCACTGGATCCCTTATGCCCGGATAGTTACGGCTGCCGGGTTGATCGGCGGCTGCCGAGCCCCAGAAACTGGCCTGCTCGTTGCCGGGCGACAGGCTGTTGGTCCAGCGGCCGGCCGTGACGTCGAAATCGAACTTGGCCATGCGCGACTGATACTGCGCGCTGTCGACCGTGTGGATGGACGCCGTAATGCCGATGCGCCGTAGCAGGCGCGACCATTCAAGGGCTACTTTTTCTTCGGCCGGGTCACTCAGCAGGATTTCGAATTTCACCGGCGCGGATGCCTGCGGCGCATACAGGAGATCGTCGTGCAGGATATAATCGGCCTCGCGCAGCATTTCACTGGCCTTCAAAAGATTGTCGCGCATGCCGTTCTCCTCGCTCGGCGATGCGGGCGGTGTGACGGGCCTGGTAAAAATATCCGGCGGCAGTTGCGCGCGGTGCTTTTCCAGTATGGCGAGTTCCTTGCCTTCCGGCAGTGGCGGAGCCGCCAGTTCCGAGTTCGGAAAGAAGCTTGTGACACGCTTGTACTGGCTATGAAACAGGGTGCGGTTGATCCAGTTGAAATCGAACGTGTACTGAAGTGCCGCACGCAGGGCCTTGTCCTTGAACAACATCCGGCGCGTGTTGAAAATAAAGCCGGCAGCCGGTTCGGTGCGGTGGTGCGTGTCGGTTTTAAGTTTTACACGACCGTCGCGCACGGCGGGGAAATCATAGGCGGTCGCCCATTTGTTCGCATTGAATTCGCGCCGCCAGTCGAAAGCTCCAGCCTTGAAGGCTTCCAGGGCGATGTTATCGTCGCGGTAGTAATCGATCTGAATATTGTCGACGTTATACATGCCGCGCTGCACTGGCAGATCCTTGCCCCAGTAATTGGGGTCGCGCGTATAGGCGACCGATCGGCCTGGGTCGACTTTTGTCATTTTATAGGGGCCGCTGCCCACGGGCAGACGCAGCGTGGTTTCGTTAAACGCGCGGTCGGCCCAGTCGTGCTTCGGCAGGATCGGCATGAGCCCCATGATCAGCGGCATTTCGCGGTCGGTGGTGCCGTCGGCATTTCGCCTGAAACTGAATTTCACCCGAAGCGCGCCCAACCTTTCCGCTTTTTCAACCTTTTTGTAAAAAGTGCGGGTGTTAGGACGTCCCTTGTCGCGCAGCATCCGATAGGAAAACAGGACATCGTCGGCGGTAACAGGTTTACCGTCCTGCCACCGCGCGTCTGCCCTTAGGTTGAATACGGCGAACGAGCGGTCTTCTGGCACTTCCACAGTTTCGGCGATGAGGCCGTAAAGCGAGAAAGGTTCGTCCCAGCTGCGTGCCATGAGCGGCTGGTAAACGACCGAGAGATAACCAAGGCTTATGCCGATCGGAACCTGTCCGCGCACGATAAAGGGGTTCAGGCTGTCGAACGTGCCGGTTACGCCGAGCTTGAGCGCGCCGCCTTTCGGTGCATAGGAATTGACGTAATTGAAATGGTCGAAACCGGCCGCATATTTCGGTTCGCCGTGCATGGCGATGGCTGTGCGCGGCGCCGGATTTTTTTCGGCGCGGCAACCGGGGGCAAACAGTAAGGCGGACGCCAGCAACGCGGCAAGGACCGGCGTGCGCAGCGAAAAACGCATCAGGATTTGCGATCGACCACGAAGCGAGCCACTTCTTCAAGATGTTTGGCACGGCCATCGAAAACGCTCAGATGCTGGATCGCCTGTTCGGAAAGCAGCTTGGCTTGCGAACGGGCGCGCTCGCGGCCGAGTACGGTGACGAAGGTCGCCTTGCCGGCCTTGGCATCGCGGCCGACCGATTTGCCGGTTTCTGCCTCAGTGCCTTCGGCGTCCAGAAGATCGTCGATGATCTGGAACGCAAGGCCCAGATCATGCGCATAAGCGCGCAGCGCATTGTGATGCTGGGTCGATGTCTTGCCCAAAATGGCGCCTGCTTCCGCCGAAAACGCGATAAGCTCGCCGGTCTTGAGACGCTGCAGGCGTGTGATGGCGCCGATATCGAGTTCCGTCGTTTCGGCGATGAGGTCCAGCATCTGCCCGCCCACCATGCCATGCACGCCGGACGCCTTGGCAAGAGCTGTTACGAGCCGGCAGCGTACCTGCGGGTCCTCATGGGTGCGCGGATCGGCGAGAATCTCGAATGCCAGCGTGAGCAGGGCGTCGCCGGCGAGAATGGCCGTGGCCTCGTCATATTTTTTGTGGACCGTCGGTTGTCCGCGTCGCAGATCGGCATTGTCCATCGCTGGAAGGTCATCGTGAATGAGCGAATAGCAATGTACACATTCCACGGCAGCGGCGGCACGCAAGGCGCAATCGTCCGACACGCCGAAAATGCGCGAGGAACTGAGAACCAGAAACGGCCTGAGGCGCTTGCCGCCGTTGACTGCGCCATAGCGCATGGCCTCGAACAGTTTTTTCTCGGGAAAATCCGATTGCGGCAGAATGCGCTGCAGCGTCTCGGTAACGGCTGTGGCGGATTCGGACATCGCGGAAGCGAGATTGGGGCTGACGGAAGGCATGATATGAAATGGGGTTAAGTGTTAAAGGGAGAAACGGCGGGTTTGCCGTCGGGACCGAGCGCAATGCGTTCGATCTTGACCTGTGCTTCGCGCAGTTTGCTCTCGCAATGGCGCTTGAGCATGGCGCCGCGCTCATAGGCGCCAATGGCGTCGTCCAGCTTGGCCTTGCCTTCTTCAAGCTGGCGGACAAGCTTTTCGAGTTCGCTCATCGCTTCCTCGAAACTTAATTGCGCGATATCGGCCGGTACGGCCGCCGTGCGGTTATTCGATGTCTTTTCATTCATGGCCGAGGACTTTAGGCGCAGGTTTCGCGGCAGGCAAGCCAAGGATTCAGGCGGCCATGAGAGCCTTCACATGCGCTCCGGTGCTTGCCGCCAGCGCTTCAAGATTATAGCCGCCTTCCAACGTACTCACCACGCGCCCGCCGCAGTGCTTCTCGGCCAAAGCGCATAATTCACGGGTTATCCAGCCGAAATCCTCCTCGACAAGATCAAGGCCGGCCAGCGGATCGTCGCGATGGGCGTCGAAACCGGCCGAAATGAGGATAAGTTCGGGTGCGTAGCTATCCATTTTCGCTACGACATGCTGCATCATTGCCTGCCGGAAGCCTTCGCCTCCCGTTCCGGGAGACAGGGGAATATTGACGATGTTGCCGAGCGGCCCCTTGTCCTGAACGCGTCCGCTACCGGGCCAGAGCGGAAACTGGTGCGACGAAAAAAACAGCACATTTGGTTGTGTCACCGCCCAGGCCTCGGTTCCATTGCCGTGATGCACGTCGCAATCGACGATGGCGATGCGCTTTAATCCATATAATTCCAGGGCCTGCGCGGCGCCGATGGCGATATTGTTGAAAAGACAGAAGCCGCTGGCTGGCGGCACGGCAGCGTGGTGGCCGGGCGGCCGCACCGCGCAAAAGGCGTTTTTGCTTTTGCCGCCGATCACGTCATCGATGGCCCGACACAGGGCGCCGGCGGCCCGCAACGCCGCCTCGCCGGACCCTGGCGACAGCGATGTTTCATGATCGAGCGGGTGGAGGCCTGCCCTCGGCACATGGCCGAAAATGGTGTCGATATAGCTGCCATCATGAACCCGCAGGATCTGGGCAATCTCGGCCCTGGGGGCTTCGCAGCGTACAAGCTGGGCATATTCCGGTTTTTCGAGTTCGGACAATATATATGCAAGGCGGTCCGGGCATTCGGGATGACCGGGACCATTGTCATGCCCGAGGCATGCCGGATGAGTATATAAGGCAGTTGTCATGCTGTTCCGGATAGTGAATAAGGCCTTTATACCCTTGACAAATTAGCTTGCAAACGACTAATTAGTACTAAATTAGTACAGATTAGAATATGCTACCCCCATGATCAAGCTTAGCCGTCTTACCGACTACGCATTTACCCTTTTAACTCAAATGGTTGGCGGGGATAAGGCCATGTGGGCAGCCTCCGATCTTGCGGAGCGGACCGGCCTGCCACTGCCCACGGTATCCAAGGTGCTCAAGCAGCTGGCAAAATCGCAGATCGTGCAGGCCCAACGCGGTGCCGCCGGCGGCTACAGCCTTGTGAAGAAGGCGCATGAAATTTCGGTGGCCATGGTTGTCGAGGCTATGGATGGCCCGATTGCCCTTACGGAATGCACCGAAAGCGGTGATCATAATTGTTCGGTGGAATCGGTCTGCGCCATGCGCAGCAAGTGGAGCAAGATCAACCGCGCCGTCCGCCATGCGCTGGAAACGGTTTCGCTGGCCGATATGCAGAGCCCGGCCTTTCCGCCTGCGCTGCGCGTGATACAGGTCCTCGACAAGCAGGGAATCGAAGCATGAGCGTCGTCACCAAGGATATCGCCCGCGACATCGCGGACCGAAAATACAAATACGGCTTCGTCACCGATATCGAATCCGACACCGCGCCCAAGGGGCTGGACGAAAACACCATCCGTTTTATTTCGGCCAAGAAGGACGAGCCGGAATGGCTGCTGGAATGGCGGCTCAAGGCTTATCGCCACTGGCTGACGCTGGCCGAACCGGACTGGGCCAGGGTTTCCCACCCGCCGATCGACTATCAGGATGCCTATTATTATGCGGCGCCGAAAAACGCCAAAAAGCTCAACAGTCTCGACGAGGTCGATCCCGAGCTTTTGAAGACCTACGAAAAACTCGGCATTCCCCTGCGCGAGCGCGAAATTCTGGCCGGGGTGGAACCGCGCGTCGCCGTCGACGCGGTGTTCGACAGCGTATCGGTGGCGACCACCTACAAGAAAAAACTCGAGGAGCAGGGCATCATTTTCTGCCCGATTTCCGAAGCCGTGCAGAAACATCCTGAACTTGTGAAAAAGTATCTCGGTTCCGTCGTTCCGATCGCCGATAATTTTTTCGCGGCGCTGAATTCGGCGGTATTCACCGACGGCTCTTTCGTTTACATCCCGAAGGGCGTGCGCTGTCCGATGGAACTGTCCACCTATTTCCGGATTAATGCCGAAAATACCGGCCAGTTCGAGCGTACGCTGATCATCGCCGACGACAGTAGCCATGTTAGCTATCTCGAAGGCTGCACGGCGCCCAAGCGCGACGAAAACCAGTTGCATGCCGCAGTGGTCGAACTTGTCGCCCATGACGACGCCCAGATCAAATACTCGACCGTGCAGAACTGGTATCCCGGCGACGAAAACGGC
>JBFWTA010000027.1:0-13830 GCA_050248075.1 Bdellovibrionales bacterium
GATTTTTTGCTGTTGCGCGGCAAAATGATGTTGTTTTCGATGCAATAGCGAATGAAGGGCTCCAGCAGGTCTTCCACGCGCAAGGGAAAATCCTTGGGCTTGACGCCGCTTTGCGTCGCCGTTTCCATGCTGACGGTGACTTGCGATTCCTCGGCGCGCAGCGTGCAGGCGAGAATGCGGCCGGGCGGCAGAAAGTCGAAATTTATGCGTTTGTAGGATGTAAAGGCGTCGATCACATCCTGCGTGGAAAAAATGATTTTACGAAGTTCCTTGGGCATGTCTCCCTCCAAAACGAGGGAAAGCATAGGCTTGCATCGTTAAAAAAACGCTCCGTCCGGATATACGGACGTATGCTTTTTTCAGGACGGGCCCATCTGCCGCGATTTTTCGCCCAGCGAATTGACGAGGGCCGGAATGCCGTCGCGCTGCACGATGGACGTGAATTCCGAGCGGCGCGTCGCCAGCTCGCTGATCGCGCCGTCGAGGAATACGTCGACGATGCGCCAGCTTCCCTTGTCGTCCTGGCGAAGCAGATAATTCAGCGCCACGGGGTCCGCGTTCTCGCCGCCCGGCGTCAGCCTGGTTTCGACGATCACGCCGCCGCCGGATGCCGGCTTCTGGCCGAGGACTTCGAATCGCTCGCCTTCATATTTTGCAAAACGGCTGGCATAGGTGGCGACGCTGAAATCGGAGAAGGCGGAGATCAGCTGGTTCTGCTCGCTTTCGGTCGCCTGCTGCCAGACGGGGCCCACGGCAAAGCGTGTCATCAGCGGCAGGTTAAAGGCGTTCCGGACGGCGGGGGCAAGTTTTTTCTCGCGGCCTGAAAAGCCGAGCTTGTCGCCCTGCTTCATGACATCGGTCAGTACCGCATAGAAATTTTTCACGACGCCGCTGGCGGAGGTTTCGGTATTGGCGGTTTTGACGCCGGAATTGACCGCGGCGTTGGCCATGGGGCCGCTGCGCACGATGGCGGCGACGATCACAAGAACGGCAAGAATTTTTACAAATTTCATGAGCATGGCTTTCACTTTCATGGCCGAATGATTGCCGTCGTTTACGGCAAAGTTATGTCTCAGGCGCGGGCGCTTATCGCCGCAGCCGCCCGTTCTTCCCGTCCGAGCGCTTCCAGCACCTTGCCCACGATATGGCGGGCGTTGAGGCCGGCCTGTTCATATTGCTTTACCGGCGAATCCTGATCCTGGAAAATATCGGGCAGGACCATCGGCCGGATCTTGAGGCCGCGATCCAGCAGGCCCATCGAAGCGAGATGGTGCAGCACATGGCCGCCGAAGCCGCCGATGGAGCCTTCCTCGATGGTGATCAGAACTTCGTGCTCGTCGGCCAGTTGCCGGATCATCTCGAGATCGAGCGGCTTGGCGAAGCGCATATCGGCGATCGTGGTGCTGAGCCCGCGCGCATCGAGTTCGGCGGCCGCCTTGCGGCATTCGCCGAGACGGGTGCCGAGATTGAGCAGTGCGACCTTGGTGCCTTCCTGAATGATGCGGCCTTTGCCGATCTTGAGCACTTCGCCGCGTTTCGGCAATTGCAGGCCGACGCCTTCGCCGCGCGGATAACGGATGGCCGAAGGAGCGTCGTCGATGGCGGCCGAGGTCGCCACCATGTTCATCAGCTCCACCTCGTCGGCCGCCGCCATGATCACGAAACCGGGCAGGCAGGCAAGATAGGGAATGTCGAAAGCGCCCGCATGCGTGCAGCCATCGGCGCCGACAAGGCCGGCGCGGTCCATCATGAAGCGCACCGGCAGGCCCTGAATGGCTACGTCATGCACCACCTGGTCATAGGCGCGCTGCAGGAAGGTGGAATAAATGGCGCAAAAGGGTTTATAGCCTTCGCAGGCGAGCCCGGCGGCGAATGTCACCGCATGCTGTTCGGCGATGCCGACATCGAAGGTGCGGTCCGGAAAGCGCTTGCCGAAAATATCGAGACCGGTGCCGGACGGCATGGCGGCCGAGATGGCGACGATGCGGTCGTCATGCGCGGCTTCTTCCATAAGGGCTTCGGCAAAGACCTTGGTATAGGTCGGGATCGAAGACTTGGGCTTTTCCTGCGCCTTTTCGGCGTCGGTTTTCACAATGTTGAATTTCGGCTGAACGGCGTGAAGCTTGTCGGCCGATTGCTCGGCGGGGGCATAGCCATAACCTTTTTGCGTGACGACATGCACCAGCACCGGGCCGCCCTGCGGATCGTCTCGCACATTTTCAAGCACGGGGACAAGGTGGTCGAGGTTGTGGCCGTCGATGGGGCCGACATAATAGAAGCCCAGTTCCTCGAACAGCGTGCCGCCGGTCACCATGCCGCGGGCGTAATGCTCGGCCTTGCGGGCGGCTTCCTTGATGCTGCGGGGGAACAGATCGGCGAACTCTTTCGCGATGTGGCGAAGGTTGCGGTATTCCTTGCTTGACACGATGCGCGACAGATAGGCGCTCATGGCCCCCGTCGGCGGCGCGATCGACATGTCGTTGTCGTTCAGAATGACGATGAGGCGCGAATTGCTGGCGCCGGCGTTGTTCAGCGCTTCATAGGCCATGCCGGCCGAAATCGACCCGTCGCCGATGACGGCGATCACATTATTCTTTTTGCCCTTGAAATCGCGGCCGATGGCAAAGCCGAAGGCGGCGGAGATGGAGGTGGAGCTGTGCGCGGCGCCGAAGGGGTCGTATTCGCTTTCGCTGCGCCTGGTGAAGCCCGACAGCCCGCCGCCCTGGCGCAGGGTGCGGATACGGTCGCGGCGGCCCGTCAGGATCTTGTGCGGATAGGCCTGGTGGCCGACGTCCCATATTAAAATATCTTCCGGCGTGTTGAAAACATAATGCAGGGCGGTCGTCAGTTCGACTACGCCAAGCCCGGCGCCGAGATGGCCGCCGGTGACGGAAACCGCGTCGATGGTTTCGGAACGCAACTCGTCGGCCAGTTGCGGCAATTGTTTAGGATCGAGCTTGCGCAGATCGGCCGGAATTTTCACCTGGTCGAGCAGGGGGGTCGGCTGGCGCCCGGCCGATCTTACCTGCGACGCATCGATCTCGCATTCCTGAATAGGATTGGAACCGCGCACATGGCCGTGCTCGGCCGCACTGGCTTTCGGTGATGTGATCAAGTGCTTCTCCCCCAGGAATATGACAGGCGCCCCATGAGACCTAAGGCGGGCGCGACCGTTATCAATAGCATTATTGGTTGCGAGTCCCGAATGATTAGCCTTTCCCTAGGCGAGATTGCAAGAAGTCCGTTACTTTCGTGCCACAAGTAAATCTGGAAAATGAAATGTTAACCATATGATTTATTTGATTTTTGCTTCATTTTTTGGCATGGCGGTTGAACAGGCCTGGTCAAGAAAAAGGTTAAAAACAAAACCTGATAGAAGCAATATCCGAGGCTTCCGGTCAAACGGGATTGTTGAATTCAGGACAAACGCTTCAGGGAAAAACTATGCGAATGCTGACAAATCTGGGTATGGCGGTAGCCTTGATCTCCGGAGTCCCATCCGTGCGTGCGGAATCGCCATTTAGCGAACCGTTAAAGCCGGGCCAGAGTGTCCAAACGCCGCGGGGGAATACTTATACTGCGGAAGATCACGCCAATGACAAGATTTACTGTGGTTTTACCCCGGGAAAAGTCAGCAAGGAAATCGATAATCCGGATTTTTCTCTTTGCGCATTATGATCTTCAAAAGAGATGTATATTCTTCCCCGTTCTGCGATCAGGCAAGTGTTGTTAATGAGGCGCCGATACTGGGCGAAGTGTGGTTGGCAAGCAAGGATACTATTTGTTTGCGCAACACGGCCATGTTGCCTGAGGGCCATAAGCTGCACGAAAGAACGATATATGACGGCATGGGACCGGGCGGGGCAGGTTACATCTCGCCTGCGGTTGCGATGATGGCCACAGATGTGACCTTTCTTGCCGGGGTTTGCCGGCAACAAGGCAAACCTTCTGTCAGCCCATCTGTCAGCCCGGCGCCTTAGGCGTTTTCAGAATCTCAAAAGCTTTTTTAGATGACTCGCCCATTCGTCCTGCAGGCCCCAATTGCCGCGCAGGATAAAGCTGGGGTGATAGGTGGGCATGACGCGGATGCCGGGAACAAGCCGGCAGGGCAGAAATGTGCCCGCCTTTTGTAGCAGGCCGCTTTCGCCCGTGAGTGCCCAGAGCGGCGTGCGGCCCAGCGCGATGATGGCAATCCTGTCGTGATGTTTTTTGCGATAGGCGGTCAGCGCCGATTGCAGATGGGCGACCTCGCCGGCAAATTCGGCGCGGCAATACGCGCTGCCGAACGGGCCGTATTCTTCGGCGATGGCGATGCCCTGTGTTTTCGCCGCGCGGCGCGAAATGAAAAAATGATCGACCTTGTTGCCGGGCGGGCGGAAGCGGAAGACATTCGCGACCAGGCATTGTTTGCGGTCGATGCCGGCCTGCACGAGGACTTTATCCAGCAGCTGCCCGCTGCGTCCGACAAAGGGATGGCCGAGCCGCGCTTCCTCCGCGCCCGGCGCCTCGCCGACAAGAACAAGGCCGTTGGCCTGCGCGGCATCGGCCGGAAAATCGTACTGAACCTCCGGCAAGGGGGTAACGGCGGGCGAATCGGTTGGGGGGAATTCGAGTGCGTGTTGCATGCTTTTCCGTAAGAATTCAATTGAATCTCGTTTTACATCCAACTGATATAAAAACATAATATTTTTCGTTGTGAGAGCGGACGGATCGCGCTATCGTTTCGGTGCGGGATACGTATCCTCCCCGAGACGATCCCGTAACGCCTTTCCGGCGTTACTTCCCCTACTTTGGGCCGCGGCAACCCCGCGGCCTTTTTTATTATGGCGATACAGCACCCCGGCGCTGCGGCCTGCACCCAGGCCCTTGCTTAAGTACGGATTGTCTCAAACATGGACTCGCGCGCGCGGGAATGCTAAATCCCCGTTTCCGGACCTTTCTATGACAGGCTTCGGGTGCGTAGCTCAGCGGGAGAGCACTACCTTGACATGGTAGGGGTCACAGGTTCAATCCCTGTCGCACCCACCACTTTTTTCAGAGACTTAGGAACGGCTAGGGCAACGGTGAAAACTGTTTACGTGGGCATACGCCTATGATTTCCACCGATCCCGCTGTCCTCACCAATCTTGCCCGATCCCTGCAAATGCAGGGGAGGATGGAGGAGGCGGTGGCGGCGTTCCGGCGGGTTGCCGAATTGCGGCCGGACCTGGCGCTGGCGCATGTGAATCTCGGAGTGGTGTTGTGCGAGGCGGGGCGGCTGGAGGAGAGTTTCGCGTCGTTCCGGCGGCATGCGGAACTGGAGCATGGCGCGGCGCCGCCGCCAGCCGCAGAGCCGGCGCATAAGATCCGGCATGACCGGGAACAGCGGGAATATTTGAAGGCGCAGGGCATCGCGGCGGCATTCCATATCGAGACGGGCGGACGCATCGCGGGGCGCGCGGTGCAGGCAAAGGAAGGGGCGGCCGGGCGCTGGCAGAAAAACTATCCGCGTATCGTCGTTATCGATGATTTTCTGACCGCTGCCGCGCTGGATGGGCTGCGGCGCTATTGCCTCGGCTCGACCATGTGGCGCGAGGTTTATGCAGGCGGTTATCTGGGGGCCATGCCGCAGCACGGGCTGGGCTCGCCGCTGTTGGCACAGATCGCGGAAGAATTGCGTGATGCCTATCCGGCTATTTTCGGCACGCATCCGTTGCGGCAATTCTGGGCGTTTAAATATGACAGCCGGATGAGCGGCATCGCGGTTCATGCCGATGCGGCGGTGGTGAACGTGAATTTCTGGATCACGCCGGATGAAGCGAACCGCGACCCCGAAAGCGGCGGGCTGGTGATCTGGGATAAAGCGGCGCCGGCGGATTGGGATTTCCGGACCTATAATGACGACGTTACCGCCACTCGGCGGTTTCTCAAGCAAGTCGAGGCAAAGCCCATGCGTATTCCGTACCGATGCAACCGGGCGGTGATTTTCGATTCCGGCCTGTTTCACGAAACCGACCGTATCGACTTTAAAAGCGGCTACCTCGACCGCCGCATCAATCTCACATTGCTGTATGGGCGTCGGGATTAAAAAAAACGCCGGGCCATCTGGGTGGCCCGGCGTGTAAGCCGAAACTTAAACCGTAGTGTCGCTTACGGTTGCGTAAGAGCGGTGAAACCGACTTCCGCGTTACCGGCGGAGAGCGTATTGACCGCGAACTGGGCAAAGAACGGAATGGTCAGCAGCGCCGCGCCGACAGCGATACGGCTGATGCCTTGACGCAGCGGGTTATTGCCCGGGTTTTCGGCATGTTCCTTGAGCTTCAAGGCGCCGGCGCCCATCAGCACCGCGCCACCCAGCCAGAACAGGCCGGAAATCAGCGGAGCCACGGGACCGAGGAAACCTGTAATGTTTGTTGCCGCTTCACCAAGATCGGCGCCGCCGGTGCCTTGGGCAAAAGCCGCCATCGGCAATACGGCAACCATCGCCGCCGCCATCAACAAAGAATGGAAAAAGTGTCGCGTAAGTGTTTGTCTGTCGTTCATGGGGCTACCTATAATTTGGGTTGAACGAAACTCCCTCCTTGACGGGGGATTGCGCCAAATAATATCGTATCGAGACATGTTCAAACAAGAGAACAGGCAAGCACAGATAGAAATATTTCGATCTAAAGACGAAGTAATTTTAAGACATTTTTAATTTTTTTTCCTCGCGGTGCAGGCCATTTTAGGGCTGGGTTAACGGCGTGAAGCCAACCTCCGCACTGCCGGCGGATAAAGTATTCACGGCGAATTGCGCAAAGAACGGAATGGTCAGCAAGGCCGCGCCGACGGCGATGCGGCTGATGCCATGCCGCAGCGGATTTTGCGTCGGGTTTTCCGCGTGTTCCTTTAGCTTCAGGGCGCCGGCGCCCATCAGCACCGCACCGCCCAGCCAGAACAGGCCGGAAATCAGCGGAGCCACAGGGCCGAGAAAGCCGGTGATGTTCGATGCCGCCTCGCCCAGATTGGCGCCGCCGGTACCTTGGGCAAAGGCGGTCGCAGGAAACGCCGCGGCAACGACGGCCGCTAGAACAAGCGCGTGAAAAATGTCGCGCAAATGCTTTTGACGGTCGGTCATCGTTGCACCATTCCAAGGGTGAGCGGGGATCACCTCTTCATGCCAAGGCGGATATAAATTTTCCATAATTAATAGGATTGCCCGTGCGCGGAAAACGAGAATGCGGATGATTTTAATCTGCCCTGGGTCTGCAAAATTAGGGCTGCGTGAGCGCTGTAAATCCGATCGGCGCATCGCCGGCCGAAAGGGTATTCACGGCAAATTGAGAGAAAAATGGAATGGTGAGCAGCGCGGCGCCGACCGCGATGCGGCTGATGCCCTGACGCAAGGGATTCGTCGTCGGATTTTCCGCATGGTCCTTGAGCTTCAGGGCGCCCGCCCCCATCATCACCGCGCCGCCCAGCCAATAAAGGGCGGAAATAAGCGGCGCGACCGGTCCGAGAAAAGCGGATAAATTGTTTGCAGCTTCGCCGAGATTGGCGCCGCCATTACCTTGCGCCATGGCAGCCAGAGGAAAAACCATCATGCCTGCGGTCATCAGCACGGCCTGGAAAATTTCGTTTCTTCTTATTTGTGTGCGCAACATGGGCCCGAACTCTCGTTAACGTTTCTGTGTAATCTCCGATTAATAATATTGTCTTTTTACAGAACAAGACAAGGGGGCAAACGAGTTTGATGTGATCCGGTTCACCGTGAAAATATTTATTCGGCCTTGTCTATTTTTTCCAGCTTGATCACGACCCGCCGGTTGCGGGCCTGATTGTCCGGAAGGGGCTTTCCGGCGGCGTCGCGGTTGGGGGCGACGGGAAAGGTGTCGGCATAGCCGGCGGCGCGCAGCTTTTGCGCGGCGATGCCCTGGCCCAGGAAGAACTGCACCACGGCGGCGGCGCGGCCGGTCGAAAGCTCCCAGTTGGAAGGAAACTGGGCGGTACGGATGGGCTGGTCGTCGGTGTGGCCTTCGACGGTGATCTGATAATCCTTGTAAGCCTCGGCCTTGAGGTTGCCCGCTACCTGCAGCAGCAGCGTTTTTCCCGCGCCGCTGAGCGTCGCCGAGCCGCTGTCGAAAAAGGCGGCGCTGCTGATGTCGATGGTGGTGATGCGGTCGCCTTTCTGTTCGATCGTCGCCGGGCCGTCGAATTTCAGGCGGTCGACGATCTCCGGAAGTGTGGCGGGCGGAATCGGGGTTTCCGCATGCGGCGGCGTTTCGGTTTCCGCTGCGGCCGCGGGTTGCGGGTCCGGGGGCGTCGGTTCAACGACGTCTTCGGGACGGTCGGCGGGCGGCGCGGGAAGTTCGTCGGCGATGTCCTGTGTCGGCGCCTGGGCGCGTTTCACGCCGTGCAGCGGCAGGTTGCCTTCCAGGATATCCGGCGGCGGCGCGACCGGCACGACGACTTCCGGCTGCGGCAGTTGAAGTTTATGTTCGGGCGTTTTTTTGGGGACGGATACGGAAAGGAAGATCGCGAAAAAACAAAGCAGCAGCGTGATCAAATCGGCATAGGTCATCAGCCAGTCGTCGGCATGGCTGTCGGCGACGCCTTTTTTTTGCCAGCGGCGCTTTCTCATGCGGCGGCTTTCAGGCGCGGCAGGGCGGCAGCGACCGGGGCCGGCGCCACGGAGCCGGGCGTCATGACATTGGGGCGCGGCGTGGCAAGCCCCACATAGTCATGCGCTTCGGGGCGCAGAAAGCTGTTGAGATGATCCTGAATGAACATCGGCGTCTTGTTGCTCACCAGCATGACCAGGCCCTCGGTGATGAGCTGGTTGCGAAAGCGCGTGCTTTCGACCTGGTGGCGCAGCCGGGCGGCGGCGGGCATATAGATCATGCGCGCGGAAATGACGCCATACAATGTGGAAAGAAAGGAAATAGCCAGGCTGCTGCCGATGCTGCCGACATTATCGCTGAGGCTGCACAGCATGGTCACCATGCCGACCAGCGTGCCGATCATGCCGAAAGCCGGAGCGTGGCTGGCCATGGCATGCAGCACCTCGACGGGAACATGGTCGCGTTCGTATATGCCGTCGGCGGCGGTTTCCATCATCATGCGCACTTCGTCGGGCGAATACTGGCTCACGGCCATGTTCAGGCCATAGGTGACGAAGGGATTGCTGATGCCGGTCCGCCCGATATTGGATTCCAGCGCGCGCAGGCCTTTTTCGCGCACCTGGCGCGCCCAGCCGATGATATGCGCCATGTCGAGATGCAGATTGTCATGCGTCTTGTCGGGCTCGCGAAGCATGGCGCGTATGGCCTGCAGCGCCCGGTGAACATCGGCGGAAGGAAAGCTCATGAACGCCACCGCCACCACACCGCCGCCGACGATCATCAGGCCTTCGAGACTGAAGAAGGCGAGGAAGTTATGCGTGCTCAGCAGAATGGACAGCAGCACCAGGAGCCCGGCGACCGCCGCGCCGATGATGGGCGCCTTGGTCTTGTTGATGTGAAAACGGGCATGGGCTGAAGGGCGCATCGGAACATCCTTTCGAAAACGGCAAATGCGGCCACAGGCCGGACATACGCTTCAGAAAGCAAGCCCCGTGCCACGGCACGACAGCTCCCAATCATTTGAAAAATAAAAGATTATTCGCGTTCCCGGACCGCGCATCTCAACCATTCCCGCCTCGGCGGGATTGACGCGGCAAGCTTTGCCGACAAAATCTGCCGCGACATTGCGGCTTGCGCCGCGCGGCAAAACTTGAAAATATGCGCCTCCGCACAGGCGCGGGTGTAGCTCAATGGTAGAGCTCCAGCCTTCCAAGCTGGCTACGTGGGTTCGATTCCCATCACCCGCTCCAATAATTTCAAAGTTTTTACAGAATTCGATTTTACAATTTTACACTTTTAACAATTTTATGTTTTACACTTTTCCAAAACTACTTCATTGCTGCACAGATCAGGGATGACGGCGCGTTGCCAATCCTTCCCAGCCATTCATGCTGTGAAAAAAGCCTTTTGTCCCAAGCGTATCTATCGCCGAGGCACAAGATTGAGAATTTTTTGTGGGTTAAAAGATTGGCGGCGCATCGCCACTCTCTACGACAAACTGGCCCGTAACTTCCTCGCCGCAACTCACCTCGTTGCAGCTCTTTATTGGGTTATGTTATGAGTCCCCACCCTAAGGTGGGGATCGCCAGCTGTAATTATGGTTAAAACAATTAGCGGTTTATAATTAAATAAAGTCCTTTTGGATGACAAGAATATGTAATTACTTTCAAGTGTCCCGTTTAAAGTGCTACCTATGAAATGCTCCGACACAAGAATTAATTTTTACGGTAGTCCTACAACGTGGGATATTACTGGACGTCTTAAGGGTATTGTTTACCGGAACGATATTCGTTCTATCGGTTTTGCAATTGCAGCATCAGAAATTTGCTTGAACGGCGGGCTTATAACTGTTGGACATACTCCATCGGTAAGAGATGCCGTAGGGCTAGCAATTTTTATCGGCGTCCAAAATCTTGCCACCCTAGCTTTCTCTCGGTCACTTGAGCAAATGTGGATGAGACGGGTGTTTTCTAAGGAAACTATCAAAAGTAAATGCATTGAAACCCAGCCTGACGATTCACTGCCTCCAAGTCTGCATCAGTACGGACAGCAAGCTCGCCGTTTAGGTAAAAACTATAAAATTGGCTCGATCATTATTTCGTCCCTTTGTATCGCCAGCGCAGGCATATATGCATTAGGAGCTGCGCCGCTATTAGTTCGTCAGCTTGAGGGCTGGAAGCGGTGGCGTAAAGTTGAACGTGGTGAATGGGTGGTTGTCGATAAAGGGCCGCCGCCTGAACCTGTTAGAAAGACTCAGAGCATCTTTTCGCAGCGGGTCGCAACCGCAGCAGCAACATTATAGTACTAACAAAATCTCATCTGGGGGTACAAATGAGGGTATCTCTAACTTCACATTCGCGATATGATGTATTGATCAGATGGTTATGCCATTTTCGTGAATGACATCACCTCAAATATAATAAAAAAATTTCCTTAACATTTATTTTTTGGCGAATGCATGAACGAACCGCCTTATGTGCCTGAAGATAAATATTCCACGGCCGCTATGTGGCGCCGGGTTTTGCGGTCGCTGGCGAAAAACTGGTGGAAATATCTGCTTCAGGTTTTTCTTGCGCTGGGCGTTGGTTTCGCCTTGTTCAAAGGGGCGGCGCCGACGCCGTGCAAGCATACCAATATTTCGGATTTTCCTTCGCCGTCCGGCAAATGGATCGCGCGGCGGTATGAGCAGGTCTGCGGCTTTCGCATGCCTTCCGACAGCGCGCGGGGCTATATCGCCATTCTGCCGGGCGAGCCAGACCCGCTTTATCCCAAGGACGGAAAACCGGTCTTTTCGTCCGGCAGGGTCGAGGGCGGAACGGCGCTTACGATGTCCTCCAACGATACGGTCGAGTCCGAAGTAACCGCGCAATGGAATGGCGACGATAATCTCGTCGTCATCACCGACGAGTGCCAAAAAGTATGCCTGGTGAACGAAAAAGGGGAATTGCTCGATCCCGTCTGCGACAGTCTCTGCAGGATGTTAACGCCTTTCGAAGGCATCAACATCACGGTCAGCGCGCCGCCGCCGTCCTGATATTGCCAAATGGCGGCGGTTCTTCCAATCTGCCGTTGCGGCATGATTCCGCCGTCCCTGCCATGTGTCCGCTTATGCGCCCGCCGGAAAAAGCTCGCCGAAAAATCTTCAGGACCGTAAGGCCGCCTGCCATCGTGTCGACGGGCTGATATTTATGGCCGGTCGGAAAACAGCCAGACATGCGGGAAGCCGGAACGATAAAATGCCGCGACCGCTGTTTATCATCTGCGGGCTGTTTTTTCTCTCCGGCTTTCCGGCGCTTGTTTATCAGCTGCTGTGGCAGCGGGCGCTGTTTCACATATTTGGCGTCAATATCGAATCCGTCACGATAGTGGTGACCGCCTTCATGATCGGCCTCGGGCTGGGCAGCCTTGCGGGCGGATTTATTTCAAAAAGGCGGGATATTCCTTTGCTCCCGCTGCTGGCGATTATCGAATGTCTTATCGGCGCGTTCGGTTTTTTTTCGCTCGATATTTTTCACGAGGTTGGCGGCTATGTTCTCGGCCTGTCGCTGACGGCGACTGCCGCCGTATCGCTGGCGCTTGTCATCGTGCCGACCGTTTTGATGGGGGCGACCCTGCCGATTCTCGTGGCGCATCTGGCGCGCCGGTCGCGCAATGTCGGAGATTCGCTTGGTCTTCTTTATTACGTGAACACGCTCGGCGCGGGAATTTCGTGTCTCGTCGCCGCCTTCTTTCTGTTCCCGTTTCTTGGCATGCGCGGGTCTTTGCATGTTGCGGTGCTGATGAATATGACGGTCGCGGCGGGCGCCATGATCGCCTGGCTGTTCGGGAAAAAGCGGGAAATCAAAGATACCGCGCCCGGCGACCGGAAAACGGACAAGCCGGTTTTTTCTTTCCCGGCCGTTCTGGCCCTGGCATTCATCGGCGGCTATATTGCGCTGTCTTACGAGATTTTCTTCTTCCGCGTCGTTTCCTATGCGAGCGGCGGCATCGCAAGTTATTTCGCCCAAAGCCTCGGCATATTTCTGATCGGCATGGCGGTGGGCTCGCGTTATGCGGGCAAATGTTGTGCGAGCCGGTCGCCGCAGAAGGTCGCAAAATGCATCCTGACGGGATTGATTTTGGCGAATATGGTTGGCTTGCTGTATCTGCCGCTGCTGAACGGGGCGGTGCAGGCGGGGATCGACGGATTCGGCCCGGCCTTCCTCATGATCTTTTTATTCATCGCCGGCTGGAGCGTATTGCTGCCCGGCCTCGCCTTTTTCGGCATCGCGGCCGATAGTTCGGCGGGGATGCGCACGGCCCTGATGTATCTCGCCAATATTCTTGGCGCCGCCGCCGGCGGGATTATTACCGGTTTCGAACTGATGGACAGGTTTGGCCTCGTTGATCTGGCTATTCTGCTCGTGATAGCGGGATTGGCATGCCTGGCGGCGCTTGTGTTTATGCTGCCGTTAAACAGGGGCCTGCGGGCAAAACCGGTTGCGGTCGCGGCGGTTCTGGCGCTTGGGGCGTTTATGCTGCCGCTGACGACCTCGTCGCTCCTGTCCAACCTGCAATGGAAGTTTCCGCCCGAGAAGCCGCCCTTCGTGCAGGCGGTGGAAAACCGCAGCGGCATCATCGCGGTCGACCAGGGCGGCATCGTTTACGGCAACGGCATATATGACGGGATGTTTAACACCGATCTTTTGCATCACGACACCAACGGCATTATCCGTCCTTTCGCGCTCAGCCTTTTTCATGCCGCGCCGCGCGATGTCCTGATGATTGGCTTGTCATCCGGCTCATGGGCGCAAGTTATCGTTAACAATCCCGAAGTGGATTCCGTTACGGCCGTCGAGATCAATCCTGGCTACCTGAGCCTTATCGCCGGTCGGCCCGAAGTTTCGTCGCTGCTGGCCAATCCGAAATTCACGGTGGTTATCGATGACGGGCGGCGGTGGCTTCGCCGCCACCCCGAGCGCCGGTTTGATGCGATAATCATGAACACCTCCCATTACTTCCGCGCGCATGCCTCCAGCCTGCTTTCGGCCGAGTTTCTCGAGCTGGTCAAAAGCCATTTAAAGCCGGGCGGCATCGTCTTTTATAATGCGACAGATTCGCGCCGCGTCATGCGCACCGCCTGCCAGGTCTTTCCCTATGGCGCGCGTTTTACCAATCACATGCTGGTTTCCAACGCGCCGCTGGATTGGGATTATGCGCGCTGGCGGCGCAAGCTGGAGCCGTACCAAATCGACGATGTGCCTGTCGTAAG
>JBFWTA010000028.1:0-13816 GCA_050248075.1 Bdellovibrionales bacterium
TAAGGAAGCGCTCGAAAGGCTGGTGCAGCAGCATGCTCTGCGTGACGCCCAGAGGCTGTTCGGCGCCGGGGCTGGCGTACAGAACGGCGCCGCCGTGCAGGCCGACGATCATGACGGGCACCGGATGGGCCTCCGTAATGCCGCGAAAGCGCGCTTCGGATGCGCGCAGCGCGACCTCGCTTTGCTTGCGCGCCGTGACATCGCCGATAGAACCTACGAGGCGCACGATCCTGCCCGTCTGCACGTCGCGCGTGGCATAGGCTTTCGAATGCATCCAGCGCCGGCTATCGCCCGCGCCGGGCATGCGGTATTCGATGTTGATGATGTTGACGGCCGGATTGCGCCGGAATCGCCGCAGCGCCTCGCGCACCACGCGGCGGTCCGAGGGCATGATCATGCGCAGCCAGGCCTTGAGGCCTTTGGGCGTGTTTTCGAGCCGCGCGCCGATAATCTTGCGGAACTGCTCCGAAAAGAACACTTCGCCGGTCGTGAGGTTCCAGTCGAACAGGCCTTCATGCGTGCCCTTGGTTGCCAGCACGAAACGCTCGTTGCTGATGCCCAGCGCCTTTTCCTTTTCTTCCTGGCGGGCGGCGAACTGGCTGGCGATGACGATGGCAAACATGATGGCCGCGAGCGAATAGGCGACGTGCCCGAGATTATCGGCAAAAACGCTATCCTTGAAAATGCCAAGCTCGTAAAGCGGTTCCGTTACGCTGCCGCCCAGGAAAAACAGGAAGGCGACGATATGCGTGAAGCTGCCGCTTACGCCGCGCCACAGGCACACCAGGCCGGCAACGAGAACCGCCGCAATCGTGACTGCGCCGAACGCCGACAGGGCAAAATGCACCATGTTAAGATTAAACGAGGCGGCGACAAGCACCAGAACCAGCATGCCGGCCAGCAGGTAAAAAGGATAGCGGAAGCCCGGCGCATTTGCGTCGAGGTCGAGAAAATAATAAGTAAAGAAAATACTGAGAATGTAGGAAACGATGACGCTGTAATTCTGCAGCATATCCCGCAGCAGCGTGCTGTGAAGATCGAACTGGTTCATGAGAAGGTCGTTGGTGCTGGCCACATTTGCGCCGAGACAGAGCAGCAGCAGCAAAAGAAAAACCTGCCCGCGGTCACGCATGACAATCCAGATGAAAAAAAGATAAAGCGTCGCCGTAATCATGACGCCGGTAAACAGGCCGAAGAGAAGGTTGGCGAATCTTTCATCGTTATTAAGCGAGGCGGCGGAGATCGCGCCTGCCGGCGTTGCCGTTCCATAACCGGAGGCTGCGAAGACCGGGTCAAAACAGCTCGTGGCCAGCAGCGCAAGAACAAACCACGGCAGAACGCGGGCGGCATGCGGCCATGCCCGTCCGTTCGCACATGCGGAAAGGATAGAATCGCAGGAAGGAAGCATCGGGCGATTCAAGGCAAGATCTCACTATCGGCTGGCTTCTGCGACGAAGACGTGGCAAAAAACGGCCGTCACTGGTTAAAGGCTTTTAACTAATGGTTGATTTTACGGGCGACTAGCTAAAATATGGTCAACGATGAAAGGCCTAAAGGCAGGAAATAAAGGCTTTTTTGCACGAAAACGGAAATTCGGGGAGTTCAATGGCGAAATCGAATATGCGTGTCACCGATAACGAAGCGTTAGCATTTCATGCGCAGGGGCGTCCCGGCAAGCTGCAGATCACCCCGACCAAGCCGCTTGTGACTCAGCGCGACCTGTCGCTCGCTTATTCGCCGGGCGTTGCCGTTCCCTGTCTTGCCATCCGCGACAATCCCGACACCGCCTACGATTACACCGCGCGCGGCAATGTTGTCGCCGTCATATCGAACGGCACGGCCGTGCTCGGCCTCGGCGATCTCGGCGCGCTGGCCTCCAAACCCGTCATGGAAGGCAAGGCGGTTCTGTTCAAGCGCTTCGCCGATGTCGACGGCATCGATCTCGAGATCGACACGTCGGATGTCGAGGAGTTCATCAACTGCGTGCGCTTTCTCGGCCCGTCTTTCGGCGGCATCAATCTCGAAGACATCAAGGCGCCCGATTGTTTCATCATCGAACAGCGCCTGCGCGAAATCATGGATATTCCCGTATTCCATGACGATCAGCACGGCACCGCCATCATCGCCGCCGCCGGCCTCATCAACGCGCTCGATCTTACCGGACGTTCGGCCAAGAAGGTAAAGATGGTTGTCAACGGTGCCGGTGCTTCCGCCATTGCCTGCGTCGAGCTCTTCAAGGCGCTGGGAGTCGCACATGACAACGTCATCATGTGCGATACCAAGGGCGTTATTTACAAGGGCCGCAAGGAAGGCATGAATCAGTGGAAGTCCGCCCATGCCGTGGAAACCAGGCTTCGCACGCTTGAGGAAGCGCTGAAAGGCGCCGATATTTTCGTCGGGCTTTCGATGAAAGGCGCCGTGACGCCGGACACCATCAAGACCATGGCGAAAAACCCGATCATCTTTGCCATGGCCAATCCGGATCCCGAAATCACGCCGGAAGAAGTGCATTCCGTGCGCGACGACGCCATTGTCGCGACAGGCCGTTCGGATTACCCCAACCAGGTCAACAACGTGCTCGGTTTTCCCTATATTTTCCGGGGAGCCCTCGATGTGCGCGCCTCCACCATCAACGACGACATGAAGCTGGCCGCCGCCAAGGCGCTGGCCGAGCTGGCGCGCAAGGATGTGCCCGACGAAGTCGACGCCGCCTATGGCGGCCGCCGCCTGCGGTATGGTCCCGAATACATCATTCCTGTCCCCTTCGACCCTCGCCTGGTCGTCGAAATTCCCGTCGCCGTCGCCGAAGCCGCGATGCGCACCGGCGTCGCCAAAAAGCCGATCAAGGATTTCGACTCCTACCGCCGCAATCTGCGCGCCCGCCTCGACCCGACGGCCGACAGTCTCGAGCTTATTTTCGAAACCGTGAAAAGCAATCCGCGCCGTGTCGTCTTCGCCGAAGGCGAGGAAGACCGCACGATTCGCGCCGCGCTGCAGTTCAAGGCTGCCGGCTACGGCACGCCTGTGCTTGTTGCGCGCGAGGAGGTGGTGAAGGAAAAGCTGAAGGCCATGCATCTGCCCGGCGATACGGAGCTTGAAATCCACAATGCCCGGCTGTCGGCGCATGTCGAAAAATACCGCGACCATCTGTATCGCCGCCTGCATCGCAAAGGCTATATGCCGCGCGACTGTCAGCGCATGATTAATCAGAACCGCAACGTTTTTGCCGCCACGATGGTGGCGGAAGGCGATGCCGACGCCATGGTGACGGGGCTGACGCGCAGTTTCGTCGTTAATTACGACGACATCCGCCGTGTGATTGACGCGCCGTCGCGCGCCGGGGCTTTCGGCCTCTCGATCGCGCTGACGCAGAACCGCACGGTATTTCTTGCCGATACGGCCGTCCATATCGAACCTTCGGCCGAGCGTCTGGCCGAAATCGCCATCGAGGCCGCCGCCTGGGCCCATCGCATGGGGCATGAGCCGCGGGTGGCGATGCTGAGCTTCGCCAGTTTCGGCCAGCCGCATCGCGCCCATGCCGGCAGCGTGCGCGATGCCATCGGCGTGCTCGACGCCAAGGGCGTCAAATTCGAATATGACGGCGAGATGGCCGCCGATATCGCGCTCGATTTCGACCTGATGAAGCGGCTGTACCCGTTCTGCCGTCTGACGGGGCCGGCTAATGTCTTGGTTATGCCCAACCTGTCGTCGGCGCATATCGCGGCTAAGCTCGTGCAAAGCATCGGCGGGGCTACTCTGATTGGCCCCATCATGAACGGTCTGGAGCGCCCGGCGCAGATTCTGCGCATGGGGGCGACGGTTTCGGACATCGTCACCATGGCGGTGCTTGCCGCCTATCAGACCGAAAAGGCCTGAAAGCCTTATTTTTGCGGGTTGTTTAGGGCAGGGCGGCCATTGCGGAACTAACGCAACGCCGGTGTTGCGCGGATTTCGGCGCTCTGCTATTCGAGGCCCGGAATTAAGCGAATTCAGCATATTAACTTTTGAGAGGCGCCGTTGCCCCAAGCCGAAACCAGTCAAGCCGCCAGTGGCAGTCATGCCCTGGCCCGCCGTTACGGCGGCGCCTTGTTCGACCTGGCCGAAGAGGGGAACCAACTTGATGCGGTTGCCGGCGACCTGCGCACTGTGAAAGCGCTGATCGAGGAAAGCGCCGAATTCCGCTACATCGCCAATCATCCGCGCCTGGCCCGCGCCGAATTGATCGGGACGATGCGGGACCTTGCGGCGCGCCTGAATTTCAACAAGCTGACAGCCAATTTTCTGGCGCTTGTCGCGCAAAGCCGGCGCCTGTCTTGTCTCGGCGCGATGGCCGACGCGTTTCTGGCGCAGCTGGCGTCGCGCCGCGGCGAGCTGACCGCCGATATACGTACTGCGCGCGCTCTGACGGATGCGCAGCGCGACCGTCTTGCCGCGCAACTGCGCGAGCTTGCGGGCGGCGGCAAGATCCAAATGGTCGTCAGGGAAGATCCCGGCCTTCTGGGCGGCATGACGGTGAAACTGGGACCGCATCTGATCGACGCATCGGTGAAAACAAAACTGGCGCGGCTGGAGCGTCAATTGAAATCGCAAGAGGAGGCAGCTTAAATGGATATTCGCGTATCGGAAATTTCATCGGTTCTCAAGGAACGTATTGCGCATTTCGACGTGAAGGCCGAAGTGGCCGAAGTCGGCCAGGTGCTTTCGGTCGGCGACGGCGTTGCCCGCGTCTACGGGCTCGACAACGTGCGCGCCGGCGAAATGGTGGAGTTCCAGAACGGCGTCAAGGGCATGGCCCTCAACCTCGAATCCGACAATGTCGGCGTCGTCATTTTCGGCGACGACCGCGCCATCCGTGAAGGCGACATGGTCAAGCGCACCGGTGCCATCGTCGAAGTTCCCGTCGGCAAGGGCCTGCTGGGCCGCGTGGTCGATGCGCTCGGCAATCCGATCGACGGCAAGGGGCCGCTCAAGGACGTGAAATCGACCCGCGTCGAGGTGAAGGCCCCCGGCATCATTCCGCGTAAATCGGTGTCCGAGCCGATGCAGACCGGCCTCAAGGCCATCGACAGCCTCGTGCCGATCGGCCGTGGCCAGCGCGAACTTATCATCGGCGACCGCCAGACCGGCAAGACGGCGGTGGCGATCGATGCTTTCATCAATCAGAAGGCCGCCAACGAAGGCAAGGACGAATCCAAAAAACTGTATTGCATCTACGTCGCCATCGGGCAGAAGCGCTCGACCGTGGCGCAGATTGTCAAGACGCTCGAAGACGCCGGCGCGCTTCAATATTCCATTGTCGTCGCCTCGACCGCCTCCGAACCGGCGCCGCTGCAATTCCTGGCGCCCTATACCGGCTGCGCCATGGGCGAATTTTTCCGCGACAATGGCATGCACGCCCTCATCGTCTATGACGATTTGTCGAAGCAGGCCGTGGCCTACCGCCAGATGTCGCTGCTGCTGCGCCGCCCGCCGGGCCGCGAAGCCTATCCGGGCGACGTCTTCTACCTGCATTCGCGCCTGCTCGAGCGCGCGGCGAAGCTCAACGACAAGCAGGGCGGCGGATCGCTCACGGCGCTGCCCGTGATTGAAACGCAGGCCGGCGACGTCTCGGCCTACATTCCGACCAACGTGATCTCGATCACCGATGGCCAGATCTTCCTGGAGACCAGCCTGTTTTACAAAGGCGTGCGTCCGGCCATCAATGTCGGCATCTCCGTGAGCCGCGTCGGTTCCGCCGCGCAGATCAAGGCGATGAAGCAGGTGGCCGGCTCGATCAAGCTCGAGCTTGCCCAGTTCCGCGAAATGGAAGCCTTCTCGCAATTCGCGTCCGATCTCGATCCGACGACGCAGAAGCTGCTGAACCGCGGCCGCCGCCTCACCGAGCTTCTCAAGCAGCCGCAATACGCGCCGCTGGCGGTCGAGGAGCAGGTCTGCGTGATTTACGCGGGCGTGAAAGGGTTCCTCGATAAAGTGGCGATCGAGGATGTGTCGAGATACGAGCAGGGACTACTCCGCGAATTGCGTGGCCGCAGTGTAGCGATTCTCGACGCCATTCGCGCCGACAAGCAGATCAAGCCCGAGACGGAAGAGAAACTCAAGGCGCTGCTCGACACATACGGCCGCCAGTACGCCTAGGCGGCTTTCCTAGATTTTCCGGTTGCGCAACAGCCCCACCGCCTTGAGCGCTTCGAGAAAGGCTTCGCTGGGCATGCGCCCGGGCAGGGGATTGCTGGCCGTGCTGTACTCCATAAGACGTGCCGTCTTTCCGCGGGAGGCCGGCTGCTTTTTTTGTGTTTTGTTTTTCGTCACCCCGTCCTCCTCAAAAAAATAACCCGGCCTGTGCGGAAGCGAGGCCGGGCGGTTCCATGTGCCCGCCTCGCGACCGACCATTTGCATTCTGCCCGGCGACACGCCATGCTGAGATTCTTACATCCCGAGGGCACCGGCCTATGCTAAGAACCAACATCTGGCGCTTTCCGTTTTGCGATCCCTATCGTCTGTTGCGCCCCTTCCTGTTTCAGATGGACCCGGAAAAGGCGCATACGCTTGCACTCAAACTACTGGCGAACGGCCTCGGCCCCAAGGTAAAAAACGACACCGATCCAATTTTGCATACATCGGTATGCGGTCTTGATTTTGCGAATCCCATCGGCATCGCCGCCGGTTTCGACAAGAACGCCGAAGCGATCAAGGAAACGCTCAATACCGGTGCGGGATATTCTGAAATAGGAACCATTACGCCCCTGCGCCAGGACGGGAATCCCCGCCCGCGGCTTTTTCGTGCTGAAAAAGAAGAAGCCGTTATCAACCGCCTCGGCTTTAACAGTCATGGCATGGAAACCTGCCTGCGCCGCATAAAGGCGTGGCACGATGAAACGCGGGTTCCCGCTCACAACAGTTATCAAAAGCAGGAACGCCGCGGGCTGCTGGGTATCAATATCGGCATGAATCGCGACAGCGAAGACGCGATCGGCGATTACGTCAAGGGGTACAGGCTTGTCGCCCCTTATGCCGATTACGTTGCGATCAACATTTCCTCGCCGAATACGCCGGGCCTGCGCGACCTGCAGTTGCGCGATCAGCTTCAGCCGCTTTTGCGACAGCTGGCGGCCGCCAGGGAAGCCGATGCAAGCAAGCCGCCGATCTTCGTCAAGCTGGCGCCCGATCTCACGGACGCCCAGCAGGAAGATATCGCGGCCATCCTGCTGGCTTCCGGCGTGCAGGGGCTGATTCTCGGCAACACGAGCCTCTGGCGCGGCGATGCGCTGCCGGAAAATTTTGCGCGCGAGACCGGCGGTCTTTCCGGCCGCCCGCTTTTTTCCTTGTCCACTCATGTGCTGGGCCGCATGTACAGGCTGCTGCAGGGAAAATTGCCGCTCATGGGCTGCGGCGGCGTTTTCAGCGGTGCCGATGCCTACGCCAAGATACGGGCCGGCGCTTCGCTGGTGCAGATATATTCGGCGCTGGTCTTCGAAGGTCCGGGGCTTGTCGCCCGCATCAACCGCGATCTTGCCGAACTGTTGCGGCGCGACGGATTCAAGTCGGTTGCGGAAGCCGTCGGCACGACCGGGGCAAAACCGAATCGTAAGGCGGGTTAGCGAAAACGCGCCGGCCGAATTTTTTCGGATTTTTTATATGGAGTTGCATTTTCGCAACTCCACGCCAGGGAGCTGTGTATAAGCGGAAATGCGCGGATTTTGGCCCTTGATTCATCTCTATCCAAAGGCTAACGTCGCCGCAGCTTGGCCTTCGTTGTTGCCGTGCTGTGCGAGACCTGTCACATGGCCGGTCGTTTCGGCGCAGCAAGGACGGTCGGGGCAAGTCAGGGTGTGGTGCGCCGCTCAAGAAACGGTCGCGCTGTATCGGTCCATAATCTTCATCTCGGCTAAGGCCGGCGCAGGAACGCCGTCCGGGTCCGCCAGAGGTTCTCTAAGGGGGGTAAAAATGTTCAAGAAATTCGCATGCCTTTTGGCGGTACTGGTTCTGGTAGCCGCTTGTGACACCACAGGATCCGATGACGGTTCAGGCATGGGCGGCGGTACCGGTGGCGGCAAGGGCGGCCTCGGCAGCGGCGGTCCCGCCAAGCCCGGCACGCAGGACGACCTGGTCGTCAATGTCGGCGACCGTGTGTTTTTCGAATTCAATGCCTCGGACATTTCTTCCGAAGCCCGCGCGACGCTTGACCGTCAGGCCGCCTGGCTCAAGAAGTATCCGAATATCGATGTCACGATCGAAGGCCATTGCGACGAGCGCGGCACGCGTGAGTACAACCTGGCTCTCGGCGACCGTCGCGCGACAGCTGTCAAAAACTACCTCGTCTCGAACGGCGTCAGCGCGAGCCGCGTCAAGACCATCAGCTATGGCAAGGAACGTCCCGCCGTTCTCGGCCACAACGAAGCCGCCTGGGCGCAGAACCGCCGCGGCGTGACGGTTGTGACCCAGTAAGCCATACGCGCATAGCCCGAACCAAAGGCCGTGACCTGCAAGGTCACGGCCTTTTTCTTTCTTGGGTGGGACGCGTCGATTCCTTTGACTTTTTCGGCGCCATAATTACGACTTATGCGATGCCTATGGTCCTCCCGCCCTGTTCCGTTATGGATCGATGACAATGTCCGGTATTCGTCTCCTGTTTCTGGCCGTCGCCCTCGCGGCCGTGTTGTTTATCACAGGCTCCGCCTCGGCCCAGCAGGGATCCGGCATCGGGCCTAATTTCGAAATGCGCCTTTCGGCGGTGGAAGACCAGATGCGCGCCATGAACGGCCGCATCGAGCAGATGGAATTTGCCGTGCGCCGCATCGACCAGGCCATGCAGCGCCTGCAGGCCGATATCGATGTACGATTCCAGCGGATGGAATCCGCCGCGCCGCCGCAGTCGCCGGTTACCGTTTCGCCGCCACCGCCGCAAGCGGCGCCGGCTCAGCCCGCCGCCAATAATTTTGTTTCGGCTCCGACGGCCGCCGCGGCGTCGTCCGGCGAGCCGGTTTCGCTGCCGACCGCCAGCGGCACTCTTGGCGCCATCAAGATGCAGGACGGCAAGGTCACCGGTGCCATCAATCATCCGCAGGCGCCGCCCTTGCCGGATGCCCCGCCCGATTACGGGCTTACGCCGCAGGAACAATACGACCGCGCTTTCGATCTTCTGCGCCAGGCGAATTATGACGAAGCGGGCACCGCGTTCGAAGCGTTCATCGCCAAGAACCCCCAGGACAAGCTTATCGACAACGCCAAATACTGGCACGGCGAAACGCTTTACGTTCAGGGAAAATTCGACGCCGCGGCCGTCGCCTTCGCCGACGCTTATCAGCAGAATCCCCAGGGCGGCAAGGCACCCGACAGCCTGCTCAAGCTTGCCATGTCGCTCCAGAATATCGGCAAGACCGGCGATGCCTGCACCACGCTCGAATCCCTCAAAAACAAATACCCCCGGGCTTCCCTTAATGTCCGCCAGCGCGCTGAGCAGGAGCGGGTAAAACTCAAATGCGGCGGCGCGCCGCCCGCCGCCAGAACCAAGGCGCAATAGCCGCCGGGGGTTGCCGGTTCCGCCGCCACGGCGGATAATAGGCGCATGATGCTCCCGCGTCCCGACAGTCTGCCGCTTCCGGACAGTCCCGCACCGCTTGCCGGTGCGGAATTCGCCGCATTTTTGCGGCGTTTCGATATGTCTGCTTCCGCGCCGCTTGCTGTTGCGGTATCCGGCGGCCCGGACAGCACGGCGCTCGCTTTTTGTCTCCATCGCTGGTGCCGGGCGCAAGCACCCCCGCCTTCGCTCAAAGCCTTCATCGTCGATCACGGCCTGCGCGAAAATTCGGCGGCAGAGGCCGTGCGGACGAAACGGGTCTTGGACCGGATCGGCGTTCCCGCAGAAATCCTTCCCTGGCATCACCCGCCGGTCGTGGCGCGGCTGCACGAAACCGCGCGCAGCGCACGCTATCGCCTGCTGGCCGAAGCCTGCCGCCGCCACGGCGTCCGCGACCTGTTTCTCGCCCATCAGCGCGAAGACCAGGCGGAAACCATTCTCATGCGTCTGGCGAAAGGCTCCGGCATCGACGGCCTTGCCGGCATGGCGCAAGAAAGCCGCTTTGAAGACTTACGGCTCTTGCGTCCCTTGCTTCACATCGAAAAAGCCAGACTCGTGGCGACCTGCGAAGCTGCCGGTCTTTCATATGTCGTGGACCCCGGCAATGCGTCCGAAAAATTCGCGCGCGGCCGCCTGCGTCGCGTGCTTCCCTTGCTGGCCGAAGAAGGCCTTACGGTCGAACGCCTGCTTGATCTCGGCCGGCGGGCAGGGGATGCCCGGGCGGCGCTCGATGCCGCTACCGCCATGCTGCTGCGCGTGGCGACGCATGCCGACGAAGCCGGGGCGATCCATATCGATCTCGGCCATCTGCGCGCCGCGCCGCGCGCCATAGCGTTGCGCGCGCTCGCGCGCTGTTTGCAGGCCCTTCATCGCCGCGATTATATGCCGGAACATGACGCGCTTCTGCGGCTGCATGATGTTCTGGCGGCGGAAGGCGGGGCCGTTTTCACGCTGCATGGCTGCGTGACCGGCAAATCCGCAAGCGAGGCCGTCATTATGCGTGAACTTGCCGCCATTTCCGGAACGCCGCTGCTCGAACCCGGCGCCACGCTTGCGTGGGACAGCCGCTGGACAGTCAGTCTTGCGGCGGGAGCGGGTCAAAGCTACGCCGTTCGGCCGCTCGGCAACCCGCCCCATGACCGGCTCGACCGGCTGGCGCCCGGCCTTCGCCGCCGTGTTCCCCGGGGCCGCGTCCGCGCCGTGCTGCCGGCCCTCTGGCTTAACGGAACTTTAGCCATAATTCCGTCTTACCCATGGTGTCCTAATCAGGGGGTGGCGTCTGCCGAATCGATGCTGGCGTGGCCGCCGCCGGACGGCGCCTGGGCGGCGTAAGGACCTTATAATTACGATGCCGGTTGCATAGCGGCCAGCGTTTACTATATCTTTAGAACAAAGGTGGACAATCGCGTCATTGGTCAGCGATTCCTGCCCCAGAATCCTGAAAGGATAAGGGCTTGAATAATCTCGGAAAAAATATTGCACTGCTCATTGTTATTGTGCTGCTGCTCTACGTCGTATTCCAGACGTTCCAGGGCCCCGGCAACGTGCCTGTGCAGGCTTCCATGCCCTTCAGTGACTTTATGTCGCGCGTCGAGGAAGGCAAGATTGCCGATGTCTCCATCAAAGGCCATGTCGTCAGCGGCCATCTGACCGAAGGCGGCACCGCCTTCTCCACCTATCTGCCCGAAGGCGCCAATGTCACCGACCGCCTGCTGGCTAAAAACGTCAAGATTACCGCTCAGCCCGACGACAGCGGTTCGCCGACCTTTTGGAGCATCTTTCTCTCCTGGTTCCCGATGCTGCTTCTGGTCGGCGTATGGGTCTTTTTCATGCGCCAGATGCAGTCGGGCGGCGGTAAGGCCATGGGCTTCGGCCGCAGCCGCGCGCGGCTCCTCGCCGAAAAAAGCGGCCGCGTGACGTTCGAAGACGTCGCCGGTGTCGACGAAGCCAAGCAGGAACTCCAGGAAGTCGTCGATTTCCTCAAGGACCCGCAGAAATTCCAGAAGCTCGGCGGCAAGATTCCGAAGGGCGTATTGCTGGTCGGGCCTCCGGGCACCGGTAAAACCCTCATCGCCCGCGCGGTCGCCGGCGAGGCCAATGTGCCGTTCTTCACGATCTCCGGTTCCGACTTCGTCGAAATGTTCGTCGGCGTCGGTGCCAGCCGCGTGCGCGACATGTTCGAGCAGGGCAAGAAACACGCGCCCTGCATCATCTTCATCGACGAAATCGACGCCGTCGGCCGTCACCGCGGCGCCGGCCTCGGCGGCGGCAACGACGAACGCGAGCAAACGCTCAACCAGCTGCTGGTCGAAATGGACGGCTTCGAGGCCAATGAAGGCGTCATCCTGATCGCCGCCACCAACCGCCCCGACGTGCTCGATCCTGCGCTGCTGCGTCCCGGCCGTTTCGACCGCCAGGTCGTGGTGCCCAACCCCGACATTCTCGGCCGCGAGAAAATCCTCAAGGTGCATATGCGCAAGGTGCCGCTGGCCAACGATGTCGATGCCCGCGTGATTGCGCGCGGCACGCCGGGATTCTCCGGCGCCGACCTCGCCAACCTCGTCAACGAAGCCGCCTTGCTCGCGGCCCGCGCCAATAAATCGGTGGTCGGCATGAAGGAGCTCGAAGCCGCCAAGGACAAGGTGCTGATGGGCGCCGAACGCCGCTCCATGGTGATGTCGGACAAGGAAAAGGAACTCACGGCCTATCACGAAGCCGGCCACGCGCTGGTGGGCCTCGAAATGCCGCAAAGCGATCCCCTGCACAAGGTTACGATCATCCCGCGCGGCCGCGCGCTCGGCGTCACGATGAACCTGCCGGAACGCGACAAATACGGCCATACGCTTACGGAACTGACCTCCAAGCTGGCCATGATGTTCGGCGGCCGCATCGCCGAGGAGCTGATCTTCGGCCGGGAAAACGTCACCACCGGCGCCGCCAGCGACATCCAGCAGGCGACCTCGGTCGCCCGCCGCATGGTCACCGAATTCGGCATGTCCGATAAACTGGGCCGCGTGCGCTACAACGCCAACGAACAGGAAATCTTCCTCGGCCATTCGGTGACGCAGCAGACCAATATTTCCGAAGGCACCGCCGAGCTGATCGACAGCGAAGTGCGCCGCCTCATCGAGGAAGCCGAAAGCCGTGCCCGCGATATCCTGACGACCAAAAAAGACGATCTGCACAAGATCGCCAAGGCGCTCCTCGAATACGAAACCCTCACGGGCGACGAGGTGAAGGCTTTGCTGCGCGGCGAGCCTATTATCCGCGCCGAGGATAACGACACCACGCCCACCGCCAAGGCCCCTGCCACCGGCAAGCGCGGCTCCGTGCCCGCCTCGGCGGCCCCGGACGATACCGGCGGCATGACGCCGGCACCGGCGACGCGGTCGATCACGGTTTAATGAGCTTCAGGGGTCGGGGATCCGCGTTCAGGGATTTTGGCTCCCTGAAGCCTAATCCCTGAGCTCTGCCCCCCTAGTCTATATGGGCCGTCGGGCGCTAGACTGTAGCCATGCCCATCCGCCTTCTCCCGCCCACCCTCGTGAACCGTATCGCCGCCGGCGAGGTGGTGGAGCGCCCTGCGGCGGCCGTCAAGGAAATCGTCGAAAACGCGCTCGATGCCGGAGCCACGCGCATCGACATAACCCTGCGTGAAGGCGGCCAGTCGCTGATTCGCGTCGCCGATAACGGCTGCGGCATGACGCGAGAGGAACTGATGCTCGCCGTCGAGCGCCACGCCACATCGAAACTCCCCGACGAGGATCTCTGGAACATTCAAAGCTTCGGCTTCCGCGGCGAGGCCCTGCCTTCCATCGGCGCCGTCGCCCGCCTGGCGATCACCAGCCGCGCGCGCGGATCGGACGAGGCCTGGCGCATCGAGGTCGAAGGCGGCGAGGTCCATGCGCCAAAACCCGCTGCGCTTGCCGAAGGCACGGTGGTCGAAATTCGCGATCTCTTTTTCGCTACCCCGGCGCGCCTCAAATTTCTCAAGACCGCCCGAACCGAAAGCGACTATGCCGAGGAGGGAATCGAACGTCTTGCCATGGCCCATCCCGGCGTCGATTTTACCTTGCAGGAAGACGACAAGCGTCCCGTGCGCTACGCCGCCGAAATCGAGGAGCTGCTGGCGGACGACCAGATGTTGCGCGCCCGTCTTGCCGCCGTTCTGGGCCAGGATTTTATCGACAATGCCGCGCCTGTGGCTTTGGCGCGGGAAGGGGTAAGTATTTCCGGCTA
>JBFWTA010000029.1:0-13706 GCA_050248075.1 Bdellovibrionales bacterium
AATCTAAAAGCAAGGAGATGAAAGCCGTGGCTAAAACGAAGAAAAATGCAAAAGCGAAGAAACCGGCGCGCAAGCCGGCTGTGAAAAGCAGGAAGACCGCCAAAAAACCGCCGCGCAAACCGGCGAAGAAAACGGTCCCTTCGCCGGCCCGCAAGCCGGCCCAAAAAACCGTGCGTAAGCCGGCCGGCAAGCCGGCGCGTAAAACGGTCCGCAAGCCGGCGCCCCGGAAAGCGGCACGGCCCGTTTCGAAATCCGGCGCAAGGCCGGCTTCGCGTTCCGCGCCCAAGATATCGGCGACGCCGGTCAAGATACGCGGCGGGCTGCCGGGCGAACTTTACCAGGCGGCGCTGGGCGTGCTCGCGGACCGGCAGGCCGAGGATGTCGTGACCTTCGATCTGGAAGGACGCAGCGCCATGGCGGATTACATCGTCATCGCCACCGGCCGCGCCGCGCGCCAGATTGCGGCGATCGCCGATTACCTGCGCGACGCCTTCATGAAGCTCGGCGTCAAACAGGTGCGGATCGAGGGCCTGCCGGAAGCCAACTGGGTGCTGGTCGATTGCGGCGATGTCGTCGTGCATCTGTTCCGCCCGGAAGTGCGCAGCTATTACCGGCTCGAGGATATCTGGAACCGGCGGTAAATCCGGCGCAGCGGTTCCGCGCGGCGCAGGGATTTTTTTCGCAGCGCCCGGTCTGTATATGAAGGGCGCCGGTTTGGTAAACAAACGGTAACCGCCGCCTGTTTTGTGCGCCGTTCCGGCAATTAATCTCCCGTTCAGACATTTTCCTTAAATTTAAATCGATCTTTACCGAGAGCCGATTTTTTTACCAAAAGCGATATTGCATGCGGTTTTTAAAGGCCCCTGTTTCGCGGCATATCCGGTGGTGTTTGGCCGTTCTGCTGCTCGCGGCGCAAATCATCCTTGCAAATCCGGCGCAGGCACAAGGCAATACGCCGGACCTGTCGTTTCTGGAGCAGCGCTTGCAGGAATTTCAGCAGCTGATCCGGCAGATGCAGCTAATTTGGAAATCCAGGTATCCGCCACCAACGTTACCGTAACGCTGGACAGGGCATATTCGACAATCCAGGTGTTTGACCCCATGCAGTCGTCCGTGCCGATACAAAGCGTTTCCAACGCGAGCAGCGTGACCCTGAGCCTAACGGATCATCCGCTGATCGTCGAAGCGCGCGACAACTAGCGCCGGCTTTCTGCATCGGGCCCGTTTTCAGGTGCAGTCAGCCTGTCATCAATTCATGGCCGGGTAACCATAAATATGGCATCATGGGCCGGCCATGATGCGCATGCTGCGATTCCTGGGGTTTGTTGCCTGCGCCGTTCTCGGGAACGGCGGGGTTGCCTTTGCGCAAATGGAAGGTTTCGCCGACCGCGTGCCGACGGATGTGGCCGGGGCGTGGCTGGATCTCCTGCTGCGCGGCATCCGGCTGCCGGCGGAGCTGGCGGCGCAGGCGCCGAACCTGGATGCGGTGGCGGGGGCGCTGCACCGGGCGCTCGGCGTGTACAGCATCAGCATTCTTGTCCTCGCGGTGCTTCTCCTTTTCTATAACCTCGCCGTCATGGTCGCCGAGACGGCGCATACCGGCGTGCCGTTCGGGCGGCGCAGCGCGCAGCTCTGGGCGCCGGTGCGGCTGGTACTGGCGATCGGCTTTCTGGTGCCGGTGAGCGGGGGGCTCAATTCCGGGCAATACCTTGTCGGCTGGATGGCGCAGAAGGGATCGGCGCTGGCCACCCGCGCCTGGGACACGGCGGCCGAGGGGTTCAAGGGCGGCGTGTCGGGCATCGCCATGCCGCGCGGACCGGACGTCGCGGCCTTCGTTGCGGCCGGTTTCGAGATGGAGCTTTGCCGCGCGCTTTACCGCCATGCCTTCGATGCCTCGGGCATCAATCCGGCGGTGCGCTATGTCGGCAATATCGGCGAGATCGACCGGCTGCCGCGCTCGCGTTTCGCCGACGAGACATGGCTGTACAGCAACCGGCTGCATGCGGATGTGCCGCTTTGCGGCGCGTACCGCTTTGCCGCCATGCGCGTAGGGGACGCGGGGGGGGTGACGGCGGCCGGCACCTTCGACCGGCTTAACGACGAATTCGCCGATTTCGCGCGCGCGGAGGCGGGGCATCTTGTCGGCGAGACGCAGCTGATCGCCGAGAACAGTGCGCGGGCGTTTCTGGGCGGGCAGCAAGGCGGCAGCCTGCGCGACGAGCTCGGCGCCCTTATCACGCTGCACCGGCAGACGCTGGACGAAAGGCTGCGCAGCCTCGTGACGGACAATCCGGCGCCGCTCGATCAGGCGATCGCTGCCTCGGCGCAGGCGGGATGGATCACGGCGGGCGGTTTCCTGCTGGAGCTCGCGCGGCTGCAGCAGGCCTACGGGACGCTGGCGGCGAACGCGCTGCCTTCGGTGCAGATGCCGCTGCTGGCGCAAAGCCAGTCGATGCGCCCGACTTTCGCGGAAACGATTTCTTCGGAACCGGCGCTGCGCGCCCTTTCGGCGGAAGAAGTGGCGCCGCTGATGGGGTTTTATCAGCGCGTGGCGAATTCGATGCGGCTCGCGCATGCCTGGCTGTACGACCGGCAGCTCGCCGACCTGCCGGTGGTGCTGCCGAACCCGTTCGATCTCAAGGATCGCCTGACGGGCGCGAGCGACCCGGGATCGACATCTTCCCTGTTTGGGCATGTGCTCAACGACGCGGCGGTTTCCTTCGGCGTGTGGAACAGCGGCATACCGGGGCCGGCCGCGCTGCCTTCGGAAATGGACCAGCCGGTGCTGGCGCTGCCCGCCATGATGCAGAGCGCGGTGACGGGCCTCGCCGAATTCGGCCAGCGCCAGACGGCGCTCGGCAATTACCTGTTCGGCATCGCCGGACCCGATATCGCGCCGGCGGGGACGCTGGCCTATACGCTGCTGCTGGGGGCCTGCGGCGTGCTGTTCATGGCCAGCGGCTTCGCGCTGATGTTTCTTATTCCGCTGCTGCCGTTCCTGCGTTTTTTTATCGGCATCCTCGCCTGGCTGCTCAGCGTGTTCGAAGCGATCATCGCCATTCCCATCGTGGCCTTGGCCTACCTTAATATAAGCGGCGAGGGGCTGGCGGGCGGGGCCGGGCGGCGGGCCTATCTTTTGTGGCTCAACATCATCATCCGGCCGGTCCTCACCCTGTTCGGTTTCGTGCTGGGGCTGATGCTGTTCACTTTCGCGATTGCCCTGCTGGGCATGATCTTTCACCATCTCATGCGCTTTTCGGCGCCGGCCAATGGCGGCATGTATGTGACGGCGAATGTGGCGCTGACATTTCTTTATACGATCCTCGCGGTGGCGGCGGCGAACGCGTCGTTCAAGGGCATCAGCCTGCTGCCGGAAATGGTATTCAAATGGCTGGGGGGCCTGGTGGTGGCGGAACGCGGCGCCGATCAGCCGCCGGCGGCATCCCCGGCGCCGGGCAGCATGCAATCCCTGCCGGGGCAAACCGCTGCCGGTCAGGTTTATGCGCCGGCGCGTTATGGAAACGAAAAGAGCCTCGAAAACCGCATCGCCGCAGCGGCGGCCAGGGCTTATGGAATGGGGGTCGCCCTGCTGCCGTCCTATCTCGGCGGCGAAAGAGGAATCGCCGCCGATGCGAAAAGCAGCAGCGTCAGCGCAAGTTCGAGCAGCGCCGAGGCGCGGCAGGGGCCGCTGGCGCGCATGGGCGATAATCCGCATGCGCCGCTCTCGCCGCATGCGATCCGGAGCCGCGATCCCGGTTTGCAGAAAACCGAAACGGGGCGCGCCGACCGGCTGCAAACGCCGGATAAAAATCCCAAGGCGAAAAAAGAGAAAGACGACGAGGCGCCGCCTGATGAAACGCCGCCGCAGGAATCCGGCGCATCATGAAGTTCACGCTGCTGGCCATCGGCAAGATGCGCGGACCGGATGCGGAGCTGTGCGAAGAGTATCTGAAGCGGCTGAAAGGCGTTCTGACGTTGCGCGAACTGACGGCGCCGCACGCGGCCGGCGAGGTCGCCGCGCTGCAGAAAGCGATACCGCCGAAAGCCTTCGCGGTGCTGTGCGACGAGCGCGGCAAGGATATTACGAGCCGGGAACTCGCGGACAAGCTGACGCAGTGGCAGGCGCGGGAAACCGTGTTTATCATCGGCGGCGCGGACGGGGTTTCGGACGGCATCAAAAAGCGCGCGGATTTTATGTTGAGTTTCGGACGGAAGACCTGGCCGCATCGCCTGGCGCGCGTCATGCTGCTGGAACAGATTTACCGGGCGATGCAGATCAATGCGGGGCATCCGTATCACAGGGATTGATGGTATGATGAAACGTCATCCCGGAAAAATCTGCGCTGCGCCAGCAGCGGAGATTTTATCCGGGACCCCGTCAGCGTTGACGCGAACGCTTGTGAGCCGGCCGCACGAGTTCTCGCGGATAGACCGACTGGGTCCCGGATAAATTTTTCCTTCGCTTCGCTTCGGAAAAATTTTCCAGGATGACGTTGTTTTTATATTTTTAAGGGGGTGCCTCATGACCGACATGCAATCCGAAATCACCAGGCTGTCCGGATGGACGCATGCGAACAAAAAGATCAGAAAAGAATTCAGGTTCGAAACTTTCCGCGACGCCTTCGCCTTCATGACGCGCTGCGCGTTCGAGATCGAAAAGATGGATCATCATCCGGAATGGCTCAACGTCTATAACAAAATCACCGTCGAACTCACCACCCATGACGCGGGCGAGGTGACGATGAAGGATGTGAAGCTGGCGGGAATCATGGATCGGGTGGCGGCCAGATACTAAGGCGTGGCGGGCGTGACCGACAGCTTAAGGCCCAGCGCATTCAGAACACGAATAATCGTGGCGAATTCCGGATTGCCGCCGGAGCTGAGCGCCTTGTAGAGGCTTTCGCGGGACAACCCGCTTTTACGGGCGATCCGCGACATGCCTCGGGCGCGGGCAACCGTGCCGAGCGCCCGGGCGATGAAAACCGGATCATTGGTGGCGAGCGCTTCTTCCATATAGACGCCGGCAGCCTCCAGGCTGGCGAGATGGTCGGCCGAGTCGTAGGGAGTCGTGCAAGCTTTCTTTTTAGCCTTTGTTTTTCGGGCTTTAGTCATAAAGAGATGTATCCTATAGGATACATCATATCGCGATATGATGTCCTTGTGTAGGCATTCTTGTAAAAAGACTCTAAAATCATTTACATAAAGGTTGAGGAGAAATAATTATGCCCGATACTAAACGCCCCCGTCCCGTCGTTCTCTGCGTGCTCGACGGCTGGGGGGTTCGTGAGGATGCGAACGACAATGCCGTGACGCGGGCGAAGGCGCCGCATTTCAAGGCGGTGTGGGAGAACTGCCCGCATGCGCTTCTGGAGGCGTCGGAGGAATTCGTCGGCCTGCCGAAGGGGCAGATCGGCAATTCGGAAGTGGGGCATATGAATCTCGGCGCCGGGCGGGTGATCTTTCAGGACCTGCCGCTGATCGACCGCGCCATTGCCGGCGGCGAATTCGGTTCCAATCCGGCGCTGCTGGATTTGATCGCAAAGCTCAAGGCCTCGGGCGGCACCTGCCATGTGATGGGCCTCGCCTCGCCGGGCGGGGTGCACGCGCATCAGGACCATATGGCGGCGCTGGCGCGCGAGGTTACGAAAGCTGGCGTGCCGGTCGCCGTGCACGCGTTTCTCGACGGGCGCGACGTGCCGCCGGAAAGCGCGGCCGATCAGATCGCAAAATTCCTGACGGATCTCGGGGACATTAAACTTGCGACTCTCTCGACGCTGGTCGGGCGCTATTACGCGATGGACCGCGACAAGCGCTGGGAGCGCGTCGAGAAAGCCTACGATCTTCTGACGCAGGGCGCGGGCGCCAAAGCCGTTGATGCGGTGCAGGCGATCCGGGCGAGCTATGCCAGTCAAGTAACCGATGAATTCGTGCTGCCGGTGGCCCTCGGCGGCTATGCGGGGATGAAGGACGGCGACGGGATATTATTCGCCAATTTTCGCGCCGACCGCGCGCGGGAAATCCTGCTGGCGCTGCTCGATCCCGGTTTCGACGGCTTCGCGCGCAAAAAGACCGTGCGCTTCGCGGCGGCGACCGGGATGGTGGAATATTCGGAGACGCTGAACCGGTTTCTCGGCGCCATGTTTCCGCCGAAGGTGATCGAGAACGGTCTCGGCGCGCTGCTGGCCGAAAAGGGACTCACGCAACTGCGCATCGCGGAAACCGAAAAATATCCGCATGTGACCTTCTTCTTCAACGGCGGGCGCGAAACGCCGTATGCCGGCGAGGAACGCGTCATGGTGCCGTCGCCCAAGGTCGCGACCTACGACCTGCAGCCGGAAATGTCGGCGGTGGCGGTGACGGACAGGCTGGTGGACGCCATCGACAGCGGAAAATTCGATTTCATCGTCGCCAATTTCGCCAATTCCGACATGGTGGGGCATACCGGTATCATGGCGGCGGCGGTGAAGGCGGTGGAAACCATCGACACCTGTCTCGGGCGGCTGTTCGAGGCGGTGAAGAAACAGGGCGGCTTCGTGTTGCTGACGGCCGATCACGGTAATTGCGAGCGCATGAGCGATCCCGAAACCGGCGGGCCGCATACCGCGCACACGCTGGAAAAAGTTCCGGTCATCCTGATCAACGGCCCGGCTTCCGTAACGGCCCTGCGCAACGGCAAGCTCGCCGATGTGGCGCCGACGCTTTTGCAGCTGATGGGGCTGCCGGTGCCGAAGGAGATGGACGGCGTGAGCCTGATCGCCGGCTGATGCGACCGCATCACAGTTTATAAAAACAGCATCAAAAAAATATCTTCACGCGCAAGTAATTCGTGCGCGTCCATTCGCCACCCGTCTTGCGGCAACGTGGCATAAATTTTCGCCGGCGATCCGGTGTACAAACAACGGGTCCAGCCAGAAACGTTTTTACGCCGAAGGTTCTGCCGCGCAGGCCATGGATGCATATGTTTGCCGTGCCGCAAAAAAACTTTGCCATCTTAACCTGTACCTGCCTGGGAGATCTGCGATGAAAAAATATCTTTCCGTTTCGACTTTGGCCTTGCTGCTCGGGCTTGGCTTCGTTCCCGCGGCCGCGCATGCGGCCGACAGTTCCCGTGCATATGAAGCGGGCGGGGCGGCCGCAGTCAACACGGTCGATACGGCGACGACCGACGCGACCTCGGGCGGCTACGATTTACAGAATGAGAGCCGGTCCGAACGAGGCTATAGTTATGGTTATGGCGACGGCAAACAAGGTCGCGGCAAGGGCGGCCATGAAAAGGATGGCGGAAAATATTCCGACGGCCCGAAAGACGGAAAATATTCCCACGCTTCCTATCGCTACGGCGACGAAAGCGCCGGCTCCGACAAGTCGCGGAACTGGGGGGACGGCAAGGACAAGGGCGGATCGCACGACCGCAAGGGCGAGAAGTATTCCCATAATTCGGATAAGGATTACGGTTCGAAGAAAGGGAACGACTCGCACGACTCGGGCAAGGACTACAGCTCGAACGAAGGCGGTTACGGCCACGATTCGAAGGGCGGATCACATGAATCGGGCAAGGGTGATTACGCGAAAGGGGAAGGCTCCTACGGTTCGGACAGGAAGCGCCATGATTCCGGCAAAAAATACAGTTCGAACGAGGGAAATTATGGCCACGGGTCCGAAGGGGCGCATGGATCAAAAGGTTCCAAGGAAGGCCGGTATTTCCGTCCTTCCAAGGCGGATGGCCGCGATTCCGGGGGCAAGAATCATTCCTACGGATCGAAAGGACGTTATTCCGAAGGTTCGCAAGGGTCTCATGATTCCAAGGATGGCGGCGGGAGCTATGCCCACGCTTCCTATGGCAATCACGACAGCGGCGGCTGGCGCGATTCCAACCGGGGAAACAAGGGATCGAAGCATCATTTCAAGCGCGGAGATTCGAAAGGGCATCACAGCTTCAAGCGCGCCTCGTATCATAAGGGCGGCTTCAAGCACCATGCTTTCAAGCATAACCGTTCCTACAAGCACCGCTCGTTCAAGCACAGTTCGTTTAGACACAGCGCCTTCAAGCATCGCGCCGTCTCGCGCGGCATGAGTCATAAAGGCGGGCATGTGGCGAAAATGGGCGGCAAGCGTCGCTAGGTTCGCGTTCGGCACCGGCTCCCGGATCCCCTCGGTCCGGGAGCCGTTTTCGTGTTTTCCATGCTTGTGGCGGCCGCCGGCCTGACGGCATAATGCGGCCATGCCCCGCCTGCGTGTCTTTCCCGTTCTCCTGATGCTGACGGTCCTTGCGGCGCCCGCCGTGCGGGCCGCCGACAAGGCTTCGCAGGACAAGCTCCGGCAAATCGAAAGCGAGCTGGCGCGGCAGAAGCGCCAGGCCGAGGCGCTGGAACGGAAGGAAAAGGAAACCGCCGACAGCATCCAGGGCCTGCATGCCCGGCTGCTGGAAGCGACCCGGACCCTGCGCGCCAAGGAAGACGAGCAGGAACAGGTCGAGGAAAGGCTGCGCGGAATCGAAAAAGAAGTCGCCGCCAAAAACGCGGCGCTGGCGCGCGACCGCGAGGATCTCGGCCTGCTGACCACGGTGCTCATCCGCCTCGGCCGGCAGCCGCCGGAAACCTATTTTCTGCGGGCCGGGCTGACCAGCGACCATATCCATCGTTCCATTCTGGCCCGTTCGCTTTTACCCCGCCTGCAGGCCGGGGCGGATGCCACGGCACGCGATCTTGCCGTGCTGGCGGATCTGAAATGGATGGCCGGCGAGCAGAAGCGCCTGGTGGCCGCGTCCCGCAAAAACCTTCAGGCGCAGCAGGCCGGCCTCGACGAACTTATTCATGTGCGCCAAGGGCTTATCAGCCGTAATGAAACCCAGAAGGCAATTCTCAGGCGTCAGCTTGCGACGCTCACCACCGAGGCGCGCGACCTGAGGCAGCTGCTGTGGGGGGTTGTGTCGCCGGGATACCGGCCGCGCGCCGGCAAAGCCTTGTACCGCCAGCCGCTCGAGAAGCCCGTCAGCGGTCCCGTCATCCGGAAATTCGGCAGCCGCGATGCCGACGGCGTCACAAGCCACGGGCTGACTTATCGCGCGGCATGGAACAGCCGGATCGTGGCCCCCGCTTCCGGCCGGGTGGTTTTTGCCGGTCCTTTCCGGGGTTACGGGCAAATCTTGATCCTGCAGCACAAGGATGGCTATCATAGCTTCCTCGCCGGATTCGGCCACATCGACGCCGAGATGGGGCAGGAGGTTTCGGCGGGCGAGCCGGTCGGCGTTCTTCCCGTCAAGGGCACCGCCGAAAGGCCCGAGCTCTATTTCGAATGGCGCCGCAACGGCGAACCGGTCGATCCGATGGAGCAGACATTTCGTACGACGCCGGCCAGGAATTGACCTAATATCATGAACCCGTAACGCCAAGGACCCCAGGAAAATGCGTAATCAGAAATCCGACGGCCGCAAACCTTCCCGCCGCCCGCTGTTCCCCATGCCTGTGCGCTGGCTGGCGGTTCTGGCCGTCTCCGTCTTTCTGGCGACCGCGCCGCTCTGGGCCAAGACGCCGCTGCGCACGCAGTCCGAGGCCCAGGAAGTCGAGACGAACGATACGTTCAAGCAGCTGACGCTGTTTTCCGATGTGCTGGAGCGCGTGCGCGCCGATTACGTCGACCCGGTGACGGACGAAAAGCTCATCGAATCCTCGATCAACGGCATGCTGTCCTCGCTGGACCCGCATTCCGGCTATCTCAACAAAAAGAATTTCCAGGAAATGCAGACCCAGACCAGGGGCGAATTCGGCGGACTCGGCATCGAGGTCACGATGGATAACGGCCTGGTCAAGGTCATCTCGCCGATCGACGACACGCCGGCGGCGCGCGCCGGTCTGCAGGCCAGCGACCTTATCACCCATATCGACGGCAAGCCGGTAACGGAACTGACGCTGGCCGAGGCGGTGGAGCGCATGCGCGGCACGCCGGGCACCAAGATCACGCTTACCCTGCGCCGCGGCGGCATCAACGGCCAGCCGTTCGACGTCACGCTGACGCGCGCCGTGATCCATATCCAGTCGGTGAAATGGGAGCCCAAGGGAACCGTGGGCTATATCCGCATCACGACCTTCAACGAGCAGACCCAGACCGGCCTCGACAAGGCGCTCGAGGAAGCGGAAAAGAAAATCGGGCCGAAGCTCGAAGGCTTCGTCATCGACCTGCGCAACAATCCGGGCGGGCTGCTGGAGCAGGCGGTGTCGGTGTCCGGCACCTTCCTCGAGGCCGGCAAGGAAGTGGTGTCCACACGCGGCCGCCACAAGGAAGAGAACCAGAGCTACACCGCCAAGGGCGGCGACAAGACCAGGGGCAAGCCGATTGCCGTGCTTATCAACGGCGGTTCGGCCTCGGCGTCGGAAATCGTCGCCGGCGCGCTTCAGGACCAGCATCGCGCGTTCGTCATCGGCACGAAAAGCTTCGGCAAGGGCTCGGTGCAGACCATCATCCCGGTGGCGGGCGGCGGCGCCATGCGCCTGACGACGGCGCGTTATTACACGCCGGCCGGCCGTTCGATCCAGGAGATCGGCATCGATCCCGACATCGCGGTGCAGCAGGCCAAGCTGGAAAAGATCGCCGCGGGCCCCGGCATCCGCGAAGCCGATCTGCGCGGCGCGCTGCATAATCCGGAGCGCGACAAGATGAAAGCGGAGCCCGGCGCCGAGGACGAAAGCCTGGAGCCGGTTGCCGCCCGGCCGGACGATGCGGCCGATAAGGACAAAAACGCCAAGAAGAAAGAAGAGCCGCCCTTCGATTACCAGCTGGCGCGGGCGCTCGACCTCATCCGCGGCGTGCATCTGTTCAGCCAGAAAAAGGAATAGCCGCGCGTGCCCGCGGCGGCGGCCGATAACTCCGTGGAAAGCGCTTCCGCCCCGCGCAAGGAAACTTTCCTTGCCCTCTATCCGCGCAAATTCAAGCTCGGCGTGCTGGGGGGCATGCTGGCGGTGCTGGTGCTGCCGTGGCTGATCTTCGGCGGGGCCGATGTCAAAAAAACCGAGGACGAGTACACGCGCGTCAAGACGGCGGTCAGCAGCGTGGAATCGCATGCAGCGGTGGTCAACGCGGCGCCCAGGCCGGCCGAGACAAAAGCGCCGGTGACGGCCAAGCCCGAAGCCGCGGCGCGCGCGCCGGACACTGAGGCGGCGACGGACCCCGACGAGAGAAGCATTTTTCTGACCCCGGCGCCCGATCCGCGGCTGTCCGAAGATACGCCGCTCGGCACGCTGCCGCGCATCAGCGAGGAGGGGCGCCAGCCCTGGCAGGTTTACGCGCGGCCTTTCGACATGGCCGACACGCGGCCGCGCATTGCCGTCGTCATTACCGATCTCGGTCTTTTGCAGGTGCCGACCGATGCCGCCATCGACCTGCCGCCGGATGTCACGCTTGCTTTCGATTCGCAGAGCCCCGTGGCGGCGTCGTGGTGCGCGCGCGCCCGGCAGGCCGGGCACGAAACGCTGCTGATGCTGCCGATGGAACCCTACGATTATCCGCGCAGCGACCCGGGGCCGAACACGCTGCTGTCCAATCTTTCGGGCGCCGATAACCTGCAACGGCTGCAGAAATCGCTGATGCGGGCCAGCGGCTATGTCGGCGTGACGACGCTGAGCGGCACGCGCTTTACCACCGATCCCGAACGCATCAAGGCGGTGCTGGACGTGCTGCGCCGGCGCGGCCTGATGATTTTCGACGCGCGCGTGGCGCCGCTCAGCGCCATCGCCGACCTTGCCAGGGAAGCGCATGTGCCGGTGGTCTCGGTGACCCAGCGGCTGGACCAGAACCTGTCGCCGGCGGCGATCGACGAAACCCTGGCGCAGATCGAGCAGTCCGCGCGGCTGACCGGCCGCGCCGTGGTGATGGCGCCGCCGCTGCCGGTCGTCATCGCCCGGCTGAAACCCTGGATCAAGCAGTTGCGCAAGGACGGCATCGCCCTCGCGCCTTTAACCGCGATGGTGCAGTAATGACCGACGAGCGTCCCCCGCTTCCCTACCGGCAGGGCGTGGGCCTTTGCCTTTTCAACCGCGAAGGTCTCGTGCTCTGCGCCGAGCGGCGCGACCGGCCCGGCGCCTGGCAGATGCCGCAGGGCGGTGTGCACAGGGACGAACCCCTGCATCTCGCGGCGCTGCGCGAACTGAAAGAGGAAGTCGGCACCGACAAGGCCGAGATTATCGCCCGGCTCGCCGAACCGCTGCGCTACGAATTTCCGGACTGGCTGCAGCACAAGGGCGGCGTGTACCGCGGCAAATACCGCGGGCAGGAGCAGGCGTGGTTCGCCCTCAAATTCCTGGGCGCCGACACCGACATCAGCCTGGATGGCGAGCACGAGCCGGAAGATCCCGAATTCACGGCGTGGAAATGGGTGCCGCTGCCGGAGCTGGAACGCCTGATCGTCGATTTCAAGCGGCCGGTCTATGTGCGCGTGATCCAGGAATTCGCGCCGCTCGGCGAAAAAATCAAGCGCGGCGATCCGCTGCCGGAATGGCGGCCCTGATCGCGGGGCCGTTTCCGGCGACGGGATATCGCCCTATTTTTTTTCAGGGAAATAGCAGTTCGAAAGCTTGACGGCACAGGCGGCCCGGGCCCTGGCTTCGCAGCCGGCAAGCGCTTTCTTTTTCGCGGCTTCGCGGTCGATGTCGGTGATCCAGACCACCGCCCGGTCGCCGCCGGTCGCGACGGCCACGCAGGTTTTCGAGAACGTGTCCTTGATCGCGCATTTTTTCCCGAAGCGGCGGCAGAAACCGAGCGCGCTGTCTTTCGCGATCTCGGGGCTCGGCGACACGTCGGCCACGCCCCAGGCGCCGCTTTCCATGTCATGGGCGATGGCGCCGTGGATTTTCGGCTTTTGCGGCTGGGCCTTGTCGCCCCTGCATTGCGCGAAGCACTGGTTCTGGTCGATGAGGCAGGTCGGGTTCAGGACATGCGGTCTCGAAAAATCGAGATCGCAATCGCGCGCATGAAGGCAGGCTTTCACGCATTGCGCGTGGGTGGGTTGCGCATGGCGGGCATAGGCGGCGACCGCCACGACCGCCAGAACCAGAAAACCGATCCGGAGAATATATTTTTTTCGCGTCGGATGCATCGTCAGCCCGGCGTGTAGGTGATGACCAGAATTCCGTCGCCGCCCGCGCCCGCGTTGCCGACGGTGCCGCTACCGCCGGCTCCGACGCCGCCCGAACCGCCGCCGCCGCCGCCGTAATTGCCGCCGTTGCCGCCGTTGCCGCTGGCGCCCGACGCGCCGGCCTGACCGCCGCTGCCGCCGGCGCCGCTGCCGGCACCATAAGACGCGCTCCAGGCCGCGTCGCCGCTGCCGTTGCCGCCGGGGCCGCTCGTGGCCGCCGTCGTGGCCGACACGCCGCCCGAACCGCCGCCGCCGCCGCCGCCCGATCCGTCGCCGCCCGCGCCGCTGGTGGCGGCGCCGCTGGTGTTACCGACGCCGCCGCTGCCGCCGCCGCCGCCTACGTCGGTCGCGTCCGTGCCGTCGGAACTGCTGGTGCCCGAACTGCCGTTCGATCCGCCGCCGCCGCCGGTCGCGCCGCCGCTGCCGCCTGTGCTGCCCGACGCATCATTGCCATCGTTCGTGCTGCCGGCGCCGCCGCCGCCGCCGCCCCTGTTATTGGCTCCGTTGCCACCCCAATGATAGCGGGAACCACCACCGCCGCCGCCGCCCGGGCTGCTGTTGGATGTCGAGGTGCCGCCGC
>JBFWTA010000030.1:0-13693 GCA_050248075.1 Bdellovibrionales bacterium
TGGGGAGCGGAAGCCGCACGGGGGCAAATTGTCGCGCAGATGACCAACATGATCGGCGAGCAGGGCGCCGAAGCCATCCAGACCATTCTTAAAACCGCATCCGAAAACAAGGATGCGGGGCTGATCGCCACCATTGCCGGCTTCGGGACCCTGCTGTTTGGCGCTTCCGGCGTGTTCGGCGAATTGCAGGATGCCATGAACACGATATGGAAAGTCCCGCCCAGCAAGGACAAGGCGATCCTCGTATTGCTGCGCGACCGGTTTTTTTCCTTCACCATGGTGATCGGCAGCGCTTTTCTTTTGCTGGTTTCCCTGGTCATAAGCACTGCGCTGGCGGCGGTTGCCGAATATGCCAGCCAGCTGGTGACGGGCGTCAAGACCGTCATGCCGATCGTGGATTTTCTTGTCAGTTTCGGCGCCATAACGGTTTTATTCGCGCTCACGTTCAAGGTGGTGCCGGACACGCATGTGGCGTGGCGCTGCACCTTTCCGGCGGCTGTTTTGACGGCGGCGCTGTTTGTCGTGGGCAAGATGCTGATCGGTCTATATCTGGCCCAGGCCAGCGTGGGATCGAGCTATGGCGCGGCGGGTTCCGTCGTCGTGATCCTGGTATGGATTTATTATTCCTCGCAGATACTTTTCTTCGGCGCGGAATTTGCGCATAAATATGCCGAGCATTACGGGCATTGCGAGAAAGCTTAAGGGCTGTCTGGCGCCACCGACGCGGGATTGACGTTGCCGTTTGTCCTGGCGGCTTCGATCAGGGCGCGGCAGTCGCTGTCTTCGCCGGGTTCCACGTTAATAAAGGGAAGAATAACCGCGGGCGGCAGAACAGCCGCCAGAGCCGCTGCGGCCCCGCCGCGCAAGGTGGCTTCTTTGGCCGCGAGCCCGATGGAGGGGCTGCGCAGTTTCCCGGTCAGGGTGATCGGCGTCTGGCCGCTGATTGTGGGTTCCTTGGGATGGCCCTGGATCCGAGCATCGATGGTTTCGTCCTTAAGATTGATTTTGGCGTCGCCCTGAATGTTCGACGTGCCGGTGTCGATGACGAAAATATTGGAATTAAGCAGGCCGCCGGTCACATTAAAATCCGTAATGGCGCAGCGGATGTTGGTGCTTTCGTCCTTGCCGATCAGTTCGGGCAGCGCCTTGCCGATATCGAGGCCGGCGGCATCGGCGATCAGCTTGCTCATATAACCGCCGGTCATGATAAGCGTGATCTGCCCGTCGCTGGTGCCCAGCACATCGGCCAGTGATTTGCCTTTGCCCGTAATCTTGAATCGCCCGCCGAAACGGCCCTGCGACAACTGCTCGAATTTCGGATTTTCGAAAAAGGGCTTGAGGCTCAGCCTTTTGAGCACAAGATCGGTTTCCACGACCGGAACATCCTCGCGCCCGTCCAGTACAAGCGTGCCGGACAGCGTGCCGTCGGCAATTGAAAATTTAAGCGGGTCGATGCGCAGCAGGCCGTCTTTCAGCGCAAAATGCGTGTCCATGTTTTCGATCGGCCAGCCGGGCTGGTCGATCTTGGTCGCCTTGAAGGAGATATCCATGTCCGAGGCGCGCAGGCGCGTGAGGTTCAACGGCATATCGGGCAAAAAGCGCTCGTTTTCCTTCGCTTCGGCCTCCTGGGGCGTATCGGGCGATGTTCTGGCGCCGATAAAGCCGCCCAGGTCCTCCATCCTCAATTTATGCGAGACGATCGAGGCCTTGATATAGCTGCGCTTGCCCGACGTGTCGTCGACCAGCGTGCCTTCCAGATCGCTTTCGCCCATCTTTCCCTTGAAATTGTCAAAGGTCCACACATCGTTGCTTTCCGTGAGGTGTCCGGAAATGGCGTAAGGCGGCGAAGGGGGCAGGGGAATGCCGGTCAGATAAAACAGGTTGGCCATGTTGTCGCCGGAAACATCGATCTGCGTATCGATGCCCTGCATATTGACCGGGTCGTTAAAGGTTCCCTTGACCTTGATGGATGTCTTGCCCATCGCGATGTCGACATCGAGAGGATAAGACCGGCTGCTTTCGCGCAACATAGAAAGCGAGCCGCCGCTAGCTTCGATGCGGAATGCCTGTTTCTGCAATGTGCCGTCGCCCGCTAGCGTGAATACGTCTTCGCTGCTGCCGCTGGCGCTGTCGAGAGCGAGGGTGGTGTCCAGATCCAAGGTCTTGTCGCGATAAGTAATCTTGCCGCCCTGAATTTGCAGCCGGCCGATAAGGGGAAATTCGGAACGGTCGGTCGGCAGCGTGGCCGCCGTTACCGCATTGGCTTCGGACAGGGCGGGGAAATCCCAATTCTTGGTTTCCGCGTCCCTTTTTTCGAGTATCACAACCGGCCTCGTGATTTCGAGCTCCGGCAGGTTGACCTCGCCTTTCAGGAGATTCCAGATTTTAATCCGGAATTTGGCCTGTTCAATCTCGACCATATTGGGGTCGGGGGAATCCGGCAGGTTGGACAACCGGATTTTGTTAATTTCTATCAGCGGTTGCGTCCAGTTCCAGCCGATATGGATATCGCCGTCGATGGCAAATTCGCGGCCGAGCTTGCCGCTGCCGCGATCGGCGACAAGATGGCGCAGCCAGTCCTGCGGCGCCAGCATGACAGCGGCAATGCCTGCAATAATCAGCAACAAAAGAATGCCGCCGATTATGCGCAGGATACGTCCCGTCCGGCTCCGGCGGAGCGGCGGAGACAATTCGTCATCGTCATCGATCATGGGATCATCAAGCGGCAATATTTGAACGCGCGTCTTTCTTGCGCTCCAGATACTTCAAGGTTTCCTTCATGAAGGCCGGAAGGTCGCCCGGCCAGCGCGCCGTGATGAACGGCCCGTCGGTCAGGGTTTCCTTGTCCACGAAAACGGCGCCCGCCGTTACCACCTCGTCCTTGACTTCCGGCCAGGCCGCCAGCTTGCGCTTGTCGATCACGCCGGCCGCCGCCAGAATCTGCGGACCGTGGCAGATGGCGGCGATCGGTTTTTCCTTGGCGGCAAAAGATCGCGTGATGGCCAGCACATCGAGGTTATTTTTAAGCGATGCCGGAGCCTGGCCGCCCGGCAGATATAAAAGGACGTAATTTTCTTCTTTCATGTCCTTGATCTTTTTGGACTCCTTTAGCCCGAGTCCGTGCTTGCCCGCGAACATCCGCCCGTCCGGGGTGGCGACATCTACCTTATATCCGGCTTCGATGAAGCGGTAGTAAGGATAGAAGAATTCCAGATCTTCCGTGCCGTTATCTGTGATAATAAGAACGGCGCGTCTGGCTTCTCCGTTTCCGGTTTCGGGACGGTAGATGTCTTGATCCGGCATGACAGGCCTCCGGGCTGGAAGTTTCGCGGGCGAACATTAACGGCGGCACGGCAGCACATACGGGCGACCGCGAGTGCTATGGCTGGCCGTTCTGGTCTTCGCTGTCTTCCACGGTCTTTCCGTTCACCGTGGTCTTGCGCGTATGTTTGCGCTTGCCTTCGTCATCCACGGTCGTCTTGTCGATGGTCTTTTTTGTCTCTTTGTTGAACAGGCCCTTGGGGTCGGTCGATGTCTTGCTTTCGATGCGGCGTTCCATCGAGCCGTCGTCGTCCTGCTCCACTTTCAGGCTGTCATCGCGTTTGGTCACGGTGCCGGCGGCATCTTCGTCGGTCATGCTGCGGCTTTCGGAATAACCGCCGTCATCGTCGATTTTCACCTTATGGCTGGTTTTCGCCGATTCTTCGGCAAAGGCCGTTGCCGACAGGGAAAGCAACAGAGCAATAGTGCAAAGGGGGAGCTTGTTCGTCATGATTTTGTTCCTTGGCGTGGTTAAAGGGGAATATCCTGCATCCTTGTCTGGATATCATTGCCATCTATAAAATCGCACGTCTGAATAAATATTTTTTTGTAAGCAGGGCGTAAAAAAAGAGCCGGGATTTTATGTCCCGACTCTTTGCGGTGAGAGAACGGCAGCTTAGCGGTTCTGCTTGTTGCCGTAATCTTCCTGATTCTGCTGACCGGGACGGTTCTGCTGCCGTTCGCGTTCTTCCTGCGTCATTTCTCGAACGTCGCGCTGCTCGCTGTTGCGCTGGCCCGGTTGAGTGTTCTGCTGATTGTTCTGTTGCTGACCCATGATAATCTCCTCTGGTTTGGGTTAAAGTTTTTCGGGTATTTTTTTAGACACGGCTAATCACCCGTATTTTGCCGCGCATTTCTTTATCGCGTGGTGCTTTTGCCGGCTCCCGTCACGCCGCCTGCGCCCGTGCGGAGCGAGGGCGTGTTGGGATTGCCGTCGACATTGAGATCGGCATCCGCGCCGGCGCCGACGCCGTCCTTGGCTGCGCCGCGCTTGTATCCGCTTTTATGCTTGCCGCTGCTGTGCTTTGATTTTTCGGTATCCGCCGAAGCCGAGGTGTCGGAACTCATCGCCGAATTGCCCGAAGGCATCGCCGCCCCGGAGTTGTTCATTTCCGCACCCGCGTCATGATCGGCGCTTGCGCCGGCACCGCCGCCCGTTCCGGTTCGGCCGGCATTGGTGGGCGACGGCATGTTCTGCACGGTGCGGTAGCTGTCGACATGCGGCGTCGTCGCGGAAACGGCGGGGCTGTACAGCATCGGTAACGCCACCAGGGCCGCGCCGCCAAGCAAAGCTGAAGAAATTTTCATAATACCCTCCCTGTTGAAGATGACGCCCGTGTAAGGCGGGCGCTTAAATTTTTTTTAATTTTGTTTGTACTGAAAGCCTATCGGCAGAAAGACGCGGCTCATATTATGCATTCTGTCGCATGAATTGGCGCTTGCGGGCATTGCGTCTTTTGTTCGGCCTTTATTTGGCGGCTTGTTTTCTTTATGCATGCTTTATGCCGCGAGCGACGATTCTTAACTGTTTGGCGAGGAAAAATGACGATCGGCCCGATGCAATACTGGCTTTTCAAATCCGAACCCTCGACCTGGTCGTGGGATCGGCAGGTCAAGGCGGGCGCAAAGGGGACCGCATGGGAAGGCGTGCGCAATCATCTCGCCAAAAAAAATCTGATGGCGATGAAGAAAGGCGACCGGGGCTTTTTCTATCATTCGAACGAAGGCAAGAACATCGTCGGCATCGTCGAGGTCGTGCGCGAATTCTATCCCGACCCGAGCGCTAAAAGCGGCGAGCCCTGGGTCGTCGTCGATCTGCGTGCCGTAATGCCGTTAAAAAAACCGGTAACCCTGGCCGATATAAAGGCAGAGCCGCGTCTTGCGAAAATGGCGCTCGTGACTTCGGCCCGGCTGTCGGTACAGCCTGTGACGGAACCGGAATGGAAGATAGTCTGCAAAATGGGCGGCGCCTGAGGCCGTGACGTCTGTCTTTATGCGGCTTGGCCGCTGGGGCCGGCCTGGGGCCTGGGTGGCCGCTGCATCACCAGAGTTTGGGTCGGGAAGGCAAGGTTAATGCCTTCCGCGTCGAAGCGCTTGCGAAGGGCCAGATTGATCGCCTGCTGAATGTCCATATATATATTAAAGTCCGGTGACTGGACGAAATACACATATTCGAAATCAAGGGTGCTTGCGCCGAAGGCTTTGAAATGCGCGCGGTCGAAACGCACCTTGTCCTGCGCAAGGATTGTTTCCTTGATGATATTCGGGATAATTTCGAGCTTGTCCTGGGGCGTCTGGTATTCGAATCCCAGCACCACATCCAGCCGTCGTTCGTACATGCGGCCATAATTGCGGATACGGGCGGACAGCAGGTCGGAATTCGAGAACACGATCTGCTCGCCGGTCAGGCTGCGCAGGCGGGTGGTATTAAGGCCGATATATTCGACGCTGCCCAGAAAATCGCCGATTATAAGGAAGTCGCCCACCGCAAAGGGCTGGTCGGTGATAATCGCCAGCGAGGCCAGCACGTCGCCGAGAATTTTCTGCACCGCGAGGGCGATGGCCACGCCGCCAACACCAAGACCCGCGATCAGCGCCGAAATGTTAAAGCCCAGATTGTTAAGGATCAGCAGGGCAATGCATATCCAGATGACAAAGCGCACCAGCACGCGCGTGGCATCCAGCGTCGTGACGGTCGATGCGTTCTTTTTAAGATGCTTGGTGCGGTAGTCCTTATACCATGACATATATACGGCGCTCAGCCATATGCCGCCCTGAACGAAAAATCCGACGATCACGATGCCGTCGATGAATTTTCTGGCGTTCGGCGGTATGTCAAGGAAGGGCAACGCCGCCCCCAGCCCCAGCAGGACCAGAACATAGAATTTTGTCTGTTCCAGTCCCGAAAGAAGATGTTCGGGCCAGGCCAGCCGGTGCCGGGAAAGAAGAGTTTTAAGACGGTGAAAACCCAGGCTTTGCACCAGGCGCAGCCCGAGCGTCACCAGAATAAGGGCGGCTGCGGCCTGTACCCAGGCCGATACGGGATTTCCGGCAATCTGCCGATCCCAGATTTCAAGCAGGAATTGCATCGGGCGATTATAGAAAACGCTTATAATTTTCCAGCGTGACATATCGCCCGCGGGTCACTTTCCGGCCGCTCGATCCATATTGTAAAAATATCCGTCTGCCGGTAGTAAGGCCTGTCATCCCGCCTTTGGTTAATTTGTGCCCGAGAATGCATTCGGTTTCTCCAAGAATTAACAAGGCGCCCTTTTGCCCGAACGAGATTCGCGGCGTGATGATCGTCGATCCCAACGCGGCGTTCGGCAAGAAGCTTTGGCGATTTCTCGGTCCCGGCATGCTGGTCGCCGTCGGGTACATGGACCCCGGCAACTGGGCGACCGATATTCAGGCGGGCTCGGCTTTCGGGTATTCGCTGCTCAGCGTTATTCTTTTTTCCAGCCTCACCGCCATTCTTCTGCAATACCTTGCCGCGCGTCTGGGCATTGTGTCCGGCAAGGACCTCGCGCGGCTCTCGCGCGATCATCATCCGAAACCCGTTCGTTTCTTTTTATGGTTCCTGGCGGAAATCGCCATCATTGCCTGCGATCTTGCCGAAGTGCTCGGCTGCGCGCTGGCGTTTCATTTGCTGCTTGGCGTGCCGGTTATCTGGGGCGTGGTGCTGACGATCCTCGACACGGTCATCATTCTCGGCTTGCAGGGGCGCAATTTCCGCACGCTGGAGGCCATCGTGCTCGGCCTTATCGCCACCATCGCCATCTGTTTTTTCACCGAACTTGTCATCGTCAGGCCGCTGTGGCCGGAAGTGCTGGAAGGGTTCAAGCCGCCGCTGCATCTTCTGGAAAATGGCAACGCCGTCATGCTGGCGGTTGGCATCGTCGGCGCGACGGTGATGCCGCATAATATCTATCTGCATTCCTCGGTCGTGAACACGCGCCGCATGGGCGTCACCCGAAAAATCAAGAAGGAAACCATCCGCTTTGCGACGATCGACGCCGTGCTGTGCCTGGCTTTCGCGTTTCTCATCAACTGCGCCATTCTCATTCTCGCATCCGCCGCCTTTCATGCATCGGGGCATCGGGTCACGGAAATTCAGGATGCCTATATGTTGCTGAACCCCGTGGTGGGGTCCGCGCTGGCCGCGCCCTTGTTCGGCCTGGCCTTGCTGGCCGCCGGGCAATCGTCGACCTTTACGGGAACGGTGGCGGGGCAGGTGATCATGGACGGGTTTCTGAATATCAAAATTCCAGTCTGGCAGCGCCGCCTTATCACGCGCAGCCTTGCGCTTATTCCCGCCTTGCTCGGCATATCCTATGCCGGCGAGCAGGCCATCGGCACCATGCTTGTGCTTAGCCAGGTGGTGCTGAGCCTGCAGCTGCCTTTTGCGGTGTTTCCCTTGCTGCGGTTTTCGGGCCGTGCCGATGTGACGAAAAACATGCAGGCGCCGCGCAAATTCCTGGTTCTTGCCTGGATGGCGTTTGCGGTGATTGTGTCTGGCAATGTCTGGATGCTGGTTTCGCTGCTTAAATAAAAATTATTTTTTTGAAACTGCTTTAAGAAGACCGGCGATTTTGCGGATACATTCCTTGCGCGCCGCCTGCTTGCGCCATACAAGGCCGATGGTCCGGTAGGGTCCGGAATCGCCGAAGGAAATATAGGTCACCGCCTTGTCCTTCCCTGCCGCCATGCCAGGAATAAGTGTAATGCCGACCCCCGCCGCCACCATCTGGCGCAGCGTTTCGAGACTGGTGGCGCGGAATTCGCCGTATTCCGAGGCGCCGACGGTGCTGCAGGCGTCCAGCGCCTGGCTGCGGAGACAATGGCCGTCTTCCAGTAGCAGCAGCTTTTCGCCTTTCAAATCGTGGGCGCGCACATATTTGCGTCCCGCCAGGGCATGATCATGCGGCACGGCCAGCAGGAACGGGTCGTCGAACAGCGCCGCGCTTTCCAGCCCGTCCAGTTTGGCCGGCAGCGCGAGCAGGGCGGCATCCAGCATGCCGGCCTTGAGCCGGTCGAGAAGGGCAGCGGTTTTTTCCTCGACCAAAAGCAGTTTGAGTTTCGGCAGGGCCTTGTGAATGGCCGGCACCGCCATCGGAAGAAAATAGGGCGCCAGGGTTGGAAACGCGCCAAGCCGCAAGTCGCCGGCGTAAGGGTCCTGCGCCATGCGCGCAAGGTTGCGGATTTCCTCGCTCTCGCGCAGCAGCCCGCGTGCCCGCTGCACGATTTCGGCGCCTACCGGGGTCATCGCCACCTGCCTGCGGCTGCGTTCGATCAGTTGCGCGCCAAGATAATCCTCCAGCTTCTTCAGCTGCATCGACAGGGTCGGCTGGCTGATATGGCAGTCGGCGGCGGCCTTGCCGAAATGTCTGTGGTCCGCCACCGCCACCAGATATTGCAAATCGCGTAAATTCATGGGTATTCCTATAATAGATCAAATCTATTAATATTATATAATCATTCGATTGTACATATGGACGTTTTTTCGTTATGAAGGGCGCAACCGGGGCGAGACCCGCCCCGCGATCCCTAGAAAACAAACCCACGGAGTATCCCATGTTAGGCGTCGGCGACAAGATTCCCGAATTCAATGTCAAGGCCACCGCGTCCTTGCCGCTCAAGGACATCACTATCGACAACGTGTTCATCGATGTGAACAACAACACCTATAAGGGCAAATGGCTGGTGTTGTTCTTTTACCCGAAGGACTTCACCTTCGTATGCCCTACCGAAATTGCCGCCTTCGGCGCGCTGAATGCCGAATTCAAGGACCGCAACGCCCAGGTACTGGGCGGCAGCACCGACAGCGAATTTGTGCATTGGGCCTGGCGCCGCGACCAGGAAGAACTGCGCGACCTGCCGTTCCCGCTGCTCGCCGACGTCAAGCGCGACCTCACCACGGCGCTCGGCATTCTCGATCCGAACGAAGGCGTGGCGCAGCGCGCGGTCTATATTGTCGATCCGAACGGCATCATCCGTTTCGCCATGGTGACCGACCTGTCCGTGGGCCGTAACCCCAAGGAAGTGCTCCGCGTTCTCGACGCGCTGCAGACCGACGAGCTTTGCCCCTGCAACTGGAAGAAGGGCGAAGAAACTATCGATCTTAAAAAGGCGACCAAACCCAGGAAAGCCGCCTAAGGCAACCGCAGGGCGGGGCGCAGGCCCCGCCCTTTTTTACCACAGGGAGAAACCATGAGCGTTCAAGAACTCAAATCCCGTTTCGGCGAGCACGCCAAGGACATCAAACTCAATATCGGCAGCGTTCTGTCGGAAGAAGGCGCGCCGGATCTGACGCAAAGCCAGATTTACGGTATCGCCCTCGCTTCGGCTTATGCCACCCGATGCCCGGCGGTGATGCAGGCGCTGCGCGGCGAAATCGGCGAAGTGCTTTCGGAAACGGAAATCGAGGCCGCGCGCGCCGCCGCCACGATCATGGCGATGAACAACATTTACTACCGCTTCACGCATATGGTCAGCGACAAGGAATACGCGAAAATGCCCGCGCGCCTGCGCATGAACGTGATCGGCAGCCCCGGCATTCCCAAGGTGGATTTTGAGCTTTATTCGCTGGCTGTTTCCGCCATCAACGGCTGCGGCATGTGCGTCGACGCGCATGTGCACGAAGTGTCCAAGGCCGGCGTGTCGCGCACCGGCATTCAATCCTGCATCCGCATCGCCGCCGTGATCAACGCGTCGGCCCAGGCGATTTCCATCATAGAAATGGACGGAACGTCGCAAAAAGCCGCGGCCTGAATAACGCACTTGTGAAAATTTCCGCGGCAGCTAATGTCGTCGCGGAAATAATTTTACCGGGGGCGATTGTGCCGAAAGGCTATAAAAAAATTCATGGCGTTGCTGCCTTGCTGGCGGCTCTTGCCGCTTTGCCGCCGGCGCACGCATCCAACAAGGTTTCATCCCCCGACATCACAGGCGGCCGTATCGAACTGGAAGACCGCGGCGGCTACGATTTCGACGGCAATCCGGGCCGCGACGGCGACCAGTTGCATAAGTTCGTCGCCAATTATGCGCCGCTCGATTTTTACCGCACGGAAATAAAGGGTGTGCTGGCCGATGACGGCTCCGGCTACAACTGGACCTATATCGAATGGAGCCACCGGTTTCAGCTGATTAAAAACGACGACTGGTTGCCGAAACTTTCATTGCAGGGCAATTACAAGTTCTCGCTGCGCCCGAACCAGTCCGATAAATTTGAATCCACGATCCTGATGCAGAAGGATACGGGACCGTTCACGCATGTCACGAACATCAATTTCGAAAACGATATCGGCGGCTGGGCGCGCCCCGGCACCAACTTCAATTTCGGCTGGAAATCAAAATACAACCACAGCAAGCATGTCGAGCCAGGCGCCGAGCTTTACATGGATTTCGGCCGCTTCGGCGCGTCGACCTCGGGCCCCAGGCGCTACCAGTTCGGGCCCGCCGTGTACGGCAAGATCATGGACGAGATGAAATACGAACTCGGCTTCCTGTTCGGCCTCACCCAGGCCGCGCCGACGGGCCGGCTGAAATGGATTTTGACCTATTCGTTCTAGCGCCTGAAAAAAATCACTTCTCGACAATTTCCTTGATCGACGCCAGGCCTTTTTCGAACTGCCCGCCGACCGTCTTTTCGCAATCCATGAAAAGGCTGAAGGCCTTGCCGATGAAATTGTTTTTGCCCGACATGGTCCAGGCGGCCAGCGTGCCGCCTTCCTCCGTTGGCGTGAAGGTGAATTCGGTCGTGCTGATCGCCGCGAAAGGCTTGGTGAATTCGAGATCGATGAGGATGCGGTCGGGCGGCGTGCTCTCGGCGATGGTCATCCGGCCGGCGCCAACCTCGTGATTGCCCGACCATTCCATGACGGCGCCGGTGCCGGCGTTCGATCCGCTGAAGGTCGTGGTGGCGTTCGGGTCCATTTTCGCCCAGGGCGACCAGGCTTCCCATTTATGAAAATCGTTCACTTGGTCGAAAACGACCTGGGGCTGCGCGTTCATGACGGCGACGCGGCGGACGCTGAAATCTTCCGGCTGAAGGGCGATCGCAACCGCGAGGCCGCCGAGAAGAAGGGCAAGAAAAGCAAGAATTTTGGCAAACATGATCGGCTCCTGTTCCGTTAACGGCGGGCATTTAACCATCGTTCCGCGCGGAAGAAAAGGGCACTTGTCGCCCGAAGATTACGCGAATGTCAGGCGCATTTGACGGCGGCGGTCCCGCAGCAGCCGTCATGGTCTTCGAGAAAGCTCGATGCCTCGCCGATATCCTCGAACCGGTTTTTGCTGGCTTCATAGGACAGCAGGCGCCCGCCGATCATGTCGAAATACCAGCCGTACAGATACAGCTGGCGGGCCTGCACCGCCTCGCGGACCCAGGGAAAGGTCGACAGGTTGGCCAGCGACGACAAAATCATCGCCTGTTCCAGCGCGCGCAGTTTCACCTCATACGGCACGTCGCCTATGGCGCGGCAGACCGTATCGCGCGCTTCCGCGCCGATGGAAATCCAGGGCGCGAGAAACTCGAAATCCGATGCCGCGCCCTCGATATGGTCGTTCAGTGCCTGCACGCCGCCGCACAGCGCGTGGCCCAGTACGATGATGTTTTTGACCTTCAGCCCCTTCACCGCGAATTCGATGGCCGCGCTGGTGCCGTGGTAATGCCCGTCGGGTTGATAAGGCGGCACGATCGCCGCCACGTTGCGTACCACGAACAGGTCCCCCGGCCGGGCCTGGGTCATCAGCGCCGGGTCGTTGCGCGAATCCGAACACGCAATCACCAGCGTTTCCGGCGACTGTCCCTTTTGGGTAAGTTCCTTGTAATGATCGCTTTCCTCGAAATAGGACGACCGAAAATTACGAAAACCGTCGATGAGTTTTTCAATTGGCATGTGCGGGAGTGTACAGAAGAGAAGGGGTGAGGCCAAGGGATAGCGAAATCCGCCCGATCAGGCAATCCGAAACAATACAACGTATGTAAGCCGTGTCCCGCCAAATACCGGCAAGAAACACCCGAGTATTAACCAACCGGAATACGGCGGTTGCGCGTTGCCGCGAAGGCTTGTAAGGACTCTGTACCCCCGTTTGGTGGAGATAAAAATGATAAGCCTACTTCGCCGAATTTTTGATTTAGCAATTGTTCCCGCAAAAACATTTTATAAAAAACAATTTGTCACGATTCTTTTGCTCACAATGCTGGGCGTGGTTGTGGCCCCTTCATCGGCGCAATCGGCAATGCCGGGCATTTACACATATACCTATGTTGGCAATCCAATTTATACACAGACTCCGCCGATTGTTTCTGGCGGAGTTGTTACGGCTACCGCCACATTTATCATGCCGGCGGGCTTCACCGGCACAACCGGCCCAACATGGTGGTCGCTCACGGCATCGGGTCTTACGATTAGTGATGCCAACATTTGCTCAGAAGGCTGCGGTGGTGCGAACGGCATATTTGATTTTTCAAACGGTCAGATTCAAAAATGGGTATTAGAAGCTGGCATGCTTGTTAGCCGCTCCCAAATTTCTACGATTAATGGGTATTATGACCCATCGAATCAAAGTGATAGCGCATTAATTAAAAATCCGGCGAACGTGTGTAGTGGGTTAGGCTGCTTTAACGACCATAATGCCGGTCACTGGAGTGCTGGTCCACCTGCTGCCGCTGCGGCGACTTCCGCCAAGAACAGCGGCAACAGCGCCGGAGGCGAAGGCGGCATGTCCGACGGCGTCAATAATGGCGATTGTGTATGTCCGGAATCCGCGTCCGCGATGCAGCCCAATGCTTTCGTTGGCAATCCAATCAACGCGGCAACTGGCAACAAATATCAATCTGAAACAGATTTTGCAGGTAGCCCAAACACGAAACTCTCGCTTGTTCGCGCTTATAACAGCCTAGGCACAGCGTCTTCGGTCTTTGGCTTCGGCTGGAGCGGCAATTGGCATCGCAGCCTGTTTTTTTACAACAACCAGGTCATTGCCCTTCGTCCGGATGGCCGCAGCATTGCGTTTACTTATAGCAGCAGCACGGGTGGCTATGAACCGGATGCGGACACGAAAGAAAGAATTCAACTTATTGGCACGTCTGGCTGGAAATTTACGACTGCGTCAGACACTGTTGAAAATTATACAGCCGATGGCAACATCGCCCGCCTCACCTCTCTCGTCACCCGCAACGGCCAGACCACGACTTTAAGTTACGACACGAACAAGCAGCTGCAGACCGTCACCGGTCCCTTCGGCCACACGCTGACGTTCACCTATGACGCGCAAGGCCGCGTCTCCACGATGAAGGCGCCGGATAACGGGGTTTATACTTATGGGTATGACGCGAACAACAATCTGGTTTCGGTAAAGTATCCCG
>JBFWTA010000031.1:0-13647 GCA_050248075.1 Bdellovibrionales bacterium
TACTGGTGGCACAGCCACTCCGGGCTGCAGGAGCAGCAGGGGCACTACGGACCGCTGGTTATCGATCCGGCAGTGCCGGACGAGCGCAGCTACGAGCGCGAATACGTGCTGCTGCTCAGCGAATTCACGCCGATGCATCCGCACCAGATCATGCGCAAGCTCAAGGTCTCCGAAGGCTACTTCAACTATAATAAACAGACGCTCACCGAGAGCGACATGCCACTCGCCGAGCGCCTGCAATGGGCACAAATGCGGATGGACCCGCGCGATATTTCCGACGTTTCGGCCGCAACCTACACCTATCTCGTCAACGGCCACGGCCCGAGGGACGGGCTCGAATTTTTGTTCCGTCCCGGCGAGCGCGTGCGCCTGCGCGTCATCAACGGCAGTGCGATGACCTTCTTCAATTTTCGCATCCCCGGCGTGCCGCTCACCGTCATCCAGGCCGACGGCCAGGACGTGCGCGACGTAAAAGTCGATGAACTCCAGATCGGCGTTGCCGAGACCTATGACCTTGTTGTCGAGCCTGGCGCGGGCGCGCACGCGATTGTTGCCGAAGCGATGGACCGTTCCGGCATGGGCATCGCGATGCTGACCCCCGATGCCGGCGCGCGCGCCGTAATCCCGCCGCTGCGCGAGCCAGTAACACTGACAATGGCCGACATGGGCATGGGGGCGATGGACGGCGGACATGGCGGCGCGATGCAGCACGATGCCCACGGCGGCATGGCGCACGGCGAAATGGATCATTCGATGCGCGATATGAGCAAGCTGCCTCCCGGCGCGCAGGGCGCCGGAGTCGACATGGTCGCGCCGATGCCGGTAGACCGGACGGATTTTCCTGGCCTTGGCCTCGATCAGGTTACGCACCGGGTGCTGCGCTATACCGACCTTGTCGCGAAAAACGCCAACCCGGTGCGGCCGCCCGAACGTCATCTCGAAATCCACCTGACCGGCAACATGGAACGCTACATGTGGTCGTTCGACGGCAAGAAATTTTCCGCCGTCACCGACGATCCGATCCGCTTCGGCTACGACGAGCGGGTGCGGGTGACGCTGGTCAACGATACGATGATGGCGCACCCCATCCATCTGCACGGCCATTTCTTCGAACTGGTCAATGGCGCGGATGCGGCGCACCAGCCGCTAAAACACACGCTAATCGTCCAGCCCGGCAGCAAGGCAACTTTCGATCTCACCGCCAACGAGCCGGGTGACTGGGCGTTTCACTGTCACCTGCTTTACCACATGCACGCCGGCATGATGCAGGTCGTGACCGTGCGGCCGTTCCCGGAGAACAAGTCATGAGGCGCGCGCTCTTTCTCATCGCAGCCAGCCTGATCGCCATGCCCGCAGCGGCGCAGGACCATAGCGGTCATACCATGCCGTCTGTCCCTGCGACGCAGGAGCGCCACGGCCATCTCGATCACGCGGCGCCTCCAGTTCCAGCGCCCGAGGATCACACCGGGCACGCAATGCCCGCGCCGAAGACAGAACATGCCGGTCATGGGGCGCACGCCGGGCATGAGCCGGCGCCCGCTGCGAAGACGGCGCCGGAGCCGTTGGACCATGAGCATGATCATCATCCGGCACCCCAAGCTCCGGCGGCGCACGCAGGGCACGACATGGGCGCCGCGCCTGCTGCCAGCGGCCCGCCGCCGCGCGCTTTTGAAGGACCGCGTCATGCCGCCGATGTTCTGTACGGACCAGAACGTATGGCCCCCGCGCGCAAGCAGGCGGCAGATGAGAATGGCAGGTTTCGCGGCGGCGCGGTGATTGTTGACCGGCTTGAACTGCGCGCCGGCGATGGCGTCGATGCCTATTTATGGGACGTGCAGGGCTGGTATGGCGGCGACATCGACAAGCTCTGGCTGAAAACCGAAGGCGAAGGCGCCTTTGGCGACAAGGTCGAAGAGGCTGAAGTGCAGGCGCTGTGGAGCCATGCGATCGGTCCCTGGTTCGATCTCCAGGCAGGCGCCCGTTACGACCTGAAACCGCGCGGCCGCGCTCACGCCGTGCTCGGGCTGCAGGGGCTTGCCCCCTACATGTTCGAAATCGACGCAGCAGCCTTCCTGTCCGAAAAGGGCGATGTGACGGCGCGGATCGAGGCCGAGCACGATATGCGCATCACCCAGCGGCTGATCCTGCAGCCGCGCGCGGAAGTCGAGTTTGCGGCGCAGGATGTGCCCGAGCTTGGGCTTGGCGCCGGCCTGACCTCGGTCGAGACCGGCCTGCGCCTGCGCTATGAAATCGCCCGCGAATTCGCGCCCTATATCGGTATCGGCTATGAAGCCAAAGTCGGCGAGACTGCCGATCGCGCGCGCGCGGCGGGCGAAGATCCGGACCGCGCCGTGCTGCTGATCGGTATTCGGGCCTGGTTTTGAAAAAGCATAAGAGCGGGAAGGAGAACGCCGCCATGAATGACCATCATTCGCACTGCGCTCACGGCCATGCACCAAATGACACACCGGAAACCGCAATCGATCCGGTCTGCGGCATGACGGTTACGGTGAAAGACGCGCAGCATGTCACCGAGCATGACGATCAGAAATATTCTTTCTGCTCGGCCGGATGCCTTGAGAAATTCCGTGGTGATCCCGAACCCTATCTCACCGGGCAGCACCATCAGGCCGATGAGCAGGTTCCCGAAGGCACGATCTACACCTGCCCGATGCACCCGGAAATCCGGCAGATCGGCCCCGGTTCCTGTCCGATCTGCGGCATGGCGCTCGAACCCGAGATGGTGACGCTCGATGAGGGACCCGACCCGGAACTGATCGACATGCGCCGCCGCTTCTGGTGGAGCGCGCTCTTGACCGTGCCGCTCTTTGCCTATGCGATGGGCGAGATGGTGCCGCAGCTTGGCCTGCACCGGCTGGTGGCACCGGCCTGGGCACAGTGGCTCCAGCTTGCCCTGGCAAGCCCGGTGGTGCTGTGGGGCGGCTGGCCGTTTTTCGTCCGCGCCTGGCAATCGTTAAAATCGCGCAATCTCAACATGTTCACGCTGATCGGGCTTGGCGTGGCAATTGCCTATCTCTTCAGCGTCGTGGCGACGCTGGCGCCGGACCTGTTTCCGCCGGCGTTTCGCGGTCACTCCGGCAGGGTCGGCGTCTATTTCGAAGCCGCGGCGGTGATTACGACGCTCGTGCTGCTCGGCCAGGTGCTGGAACTCAAGGCGCGCGGCTCTACCTCGAGCGCACTCCGCGCGCTGCTCGAACTGGCGCCGCCGAGCGCGCTGAAGATCTTCGGCGCCGATGACGAGCGCGAGGTGCCGCTCGACCAACTCGCCGAAGGCGACCGGCTGCGGGTGCGGCCGGGCGACAAGGTGCCGGTCGACGGCATCATCGAAGAAGGCTCGAGCAATATCGATGAATCGATGATCAGCGGCGAGCCGCTGCCGGTCGCCAAGAAAGCAGGCGACACCGTCATCGGCGGTACGGTCAACCAGACCGGCGGCTTTGTCATGAAGGCGACGGGCGTCGGCAAGGACACGATGCTCGCCAAGATCGTGCAGATGGTCGCGGAAGCGCAGCGCAGCCGCGCGCCGATCCAGCGGCTTGCCGACACGGTCGCCGGCTGGTTCGTGCCGGCGGTCGTGCTCGTCGCCGTTATAACCTTCTTCGTCTGGGCGATCGTCGGCCCGGCGCCGGCGCTCGCCTACGGGCTCGTCAATGCGATTGCCGTCCTCATTATCGCTTGCCCGTGCGCGCTCGGTCTGGCGACGCCGATGTCGATCATGACCGGCACCGGCAAGGGCGCGCAGCACGGCATCCTTATCCGCAACGCGGAGGCGCTGGAAACGCTGGAGAAGATTGACACGCTCGTCGTCGATAAAACCGGCACGCTGACGCTGGGCAAGCCGGACCTCGTAGCGGTTACGCCGCACGGAGATATGGTCGAAGAAGAATTGCTCGCTCTTGCCGCCGCTGTCGAGCGCGGCAGCGAGCACCCGCTTGGCGCCGCCATTGTCGAAGGCGCGCGGGCGAGAGGCGTCAGATTCGGCGAGGTTACCGACCTTGCCTCGACCACCGGCGAGGGTGTGGAGGCGACGGTAGAAGCGCGGTGTGTTGCCATCGGGAACGAGAAGCTGATGCGCGGGCTTGGCATCGACGATGACGACTGGCTCAGCTCGGCCGAGGCCGGGCGCGGTGAAGGCCAGACCGTCATGTTCGTCGCGGTCGATCGAAAGCCGGCCGGCCTCCTCGCCGTCGCTGATCCGATCAAGCCGACTACACCGGCCGCTATCCGTGCGCTGCACCAGCGCCACATCCGCATTGTCATGCTCACCGGCGATAGCCGCGCCACCGCCGAAGCCGTCGCCCGGCAGCTTGGTATCGATGAAGTTGAGGCCAATGTCTCGCCGCAGGACAAGCACCGCAAGATCGAGGCGCTGAAAGCGCAAGGGCATCGGGTTGCGATGGCGGGCGACGGGATCAACGATGCGCCTGCACTCGCGGCTGCCGATGTCGGGATCGCCATGGGCACTGGAACCGATGTCGCAATCGAAAGTGCCGGTGTGACCCTGGTCAGGGGCGATCTTGCCGGCGCGGTGCAGGCGATCCTGCTCTCCCGTGCGACGATGAGAAACATCCGGCAGAACCTGTTTTTCGCCTTCGCCTATAATACGCTTGGCATTCCGATCGCCGCGGGCATTCTCTTCCCGACTTTTGGCCTGCTGCTCAGCCCGATGATCGCCGCTGCCGCGATGAGTCTGAGCTCGGTCTCGGTGATTGCCAATGCGCTGCGGCTAAGAGGTCTGGACCTCGCAGCCGAAGCCGGGCTGCATCAGAGCACGGCGTCCTAAGCCCAAAGCCGCTGGCGGCTGTCCGGCTGAGTAGAACCTGTTCAAAGTGGTCGTGTGTATCGGTGCTGCACGCGGGGCATGTTCTAAGGCAGACAATCGGACCAGAATTCATCGTCCAGGAATTCTGCCGGATAATTGTCATTGGCAGGTGCAACTGCGTTCCGTGTTTCTTCCGACATTTTTACAAAACTGGACATTTTTCCTGCAACCATTGATAATAGTTGATATACAAATTGCATACTCTGATTTAGTGCTCGATGCGTAAAAGTAAAGAAAAAATATTAGAAGAAGTTGATATTACTGTAGGCAAAAACCTACGGTCGTTTCGCAAGATCGCCAAGATGTCTTTACAGGACCTGGCCTCAAAGTCAGGCATCACCTATCAGCAGATACAAAAATACGAATGCGGGACCAATCGCATCAGCGCATCCCGCCTCCATGAGTTCGCCACTGTGCTGAACGTGAAGGTTAGCGATTTTTTCCGCGGCACGCAGGGGAACGCACCCAAGCCATTCATATTCGATGACATCGATAAGGATACCGCGGAAATGCTCAGACTGTTCCGCAGCATTTCCGACGAGAAGGTAAAAAAGGGGCTGCTCAAAATCATCAAGACCTATGTCGACAGCACATAGCCGATGGTCAGCCTGGAGAAGTTCATCGAACAAACGAACGCAGCGTCGTCGGCCGAAGAGGTGTTCAGACTTTTCGAGGAGGCCCTGCGCGAGTTTGGCTATGACAGAATATGCTACAGCCTGATCACTGATCATCCATCATTGGGGTTGCACGCCGGCCATGGTGTTCTGCGAAATTACTCCGAAGACTGGATGAAGCACTATTTCGAGCGCGGGTACGAGAAAGCCGATCCGGTGCCCAAGTTCTGCTTTTCGACGAATATGCCTTTCACCTGGGACTGGCTGACGGCAAGCCAGACACTGTCCGATAATGCCCGGCTTGTCATGACCGAAGCCAACGAGGCGAAGCTGCACGATGGGGTTGCCGTGCCGCTCTACGGCGCCAATGGGGAACTCGCCGGCGTCGGGATGGCGAGCAGTTCCGGTGGTGTCGAGATCGACAAAAACATGCTGTGCGTGATCCGCGCTCTCGCCTTCCAGTTCCACCTCGCCTTTACCGAGAAAGAGGCGGAGCAAATTGCCCTGAAGAATACCCACCTGACCGAACGGGAAAAAGAAATTCTGCTCTGGGCGGCAGAAGGCAAGAGCGATCCCGTTATCGCCGAAATCCTCAATATCTCTTACCCTACCGTGCGCTACCACATGAACAACATCTTCCGGAAACTCGGAGCAAATGAACGAACTTTTGCCGTCGTTAAAGCCATTCGGCACGGGCTTATCCTGCCCAGCTATGTTTCCGATTTGAATGACCCCTATCAGACTCGTTAGGTTACCATAAACGCTAATCTCTGTTGTCATTACCTGAAGAACATAAACTTTGGGGAGAGAAACAATGATTGAGTGCGTTACCCTGGAAACGAGCCATCATTTCACGGGAAATCCGATTTCTGCACAGCATAAGCTGCGCTTTGAAAGCATTATCAAGCGGCAGAACTGGGACGTGCCAACGGTGCGCGACCTTGAATTCGATGCCTACGACAACCCGGCCGCCTATTATCTGGTGAAGCGCAACGGAAACTGCGAGGCCGTCGCTTCGTCACGGCTCTATCCGACTGAGCGGCCCTACATGCTGCAGCAGAGCTTTTCGCATCTCGTGACGAAGCGGGAAATGCCCAGCGATCCATGCGTCTGGGAGGGCAGCCGGTTCTGCATCAAGGCCTCGCTGGAACCCGAAGAGCGCCGGCAGCTCGCGCGGGAACTGGTGGTCGGCTACCTGGAGTTTGCACTGCATCACCGCATAGAGAGCATCATCGGCGTGATGTACCCGGTCTACTGGAAGAATCTGTTCATCAAATCAGGCTGGGATGTCGAGTGGCTCGGCGATGTCCATCGCAGCGATGAAGGGCACAAGATCATCGCCGGTGATCTGAAAGTGTCGCAGGCCGTGCTTGACCACGTGCGCGCGATCACCGGCATCCATCATCCGGTTCTCGATCTCGGTAGCGGGATTTTCGATCAACGTGCGGCAGCTTGAGAAAGGAAGCCAACGCTATGCAGACACCTTTGGAACAGCCTAAGGAAATAGGGTTCGTTGCCTCGCTGCAATTTCTGAAAAGGGAAGCTGAGCGGACCGGGCAGGAAGAACTCAGCACTGTCCTCAAGACCGCCCTTGCCCTGGTCAGCGGTGAGAAGACGGGATTCGATCTCGAACTCGATGCGTTTCTTAAAGACGCGGCAGCCTTCGAAGAGTCACATCTCGTGATCGACTTTCTGTTCCGGTTCCTGCTCAGCAGCGACAGCGTGAAGGAAAGCGTCATTAGGGCGATCGAAGAGGAGGACGAAATGTGATCGAACGATCACGTCTTTGCGAAGTGATCGAAAGGTAACATATTCTTCTTGTGATTGTTCGGTAACATTTGTATAATGTGATCGAATGGTAACACAAGGAGGCAGCCATGCAGGTTCGAACGGCAAAAGAAATCGGAGCCCTGATCCGTGATGAGAGGAAAAAACTCAAGCTCGATCAGGCTGAACTGGCGGATCTGGTAGGCGTCAACCGAAGGTGGGTGCTCGAAGTCGAGCGCGGCAAGCCGCGCGCCGAAGTCGGCCTCATCCTCAAAACGCTTCATGCGCTTGGCCTGAGTATTCTGATCGAGGGGGAGAACGATACCAGAGTGATCTTGCCGAAGCCTGAAATCGACATCGACATGATCATAGAAAAAGCGAAAGGCGGCCCCAAGTGATCAGTGAACTTATTGTCCTGCTTTCCGATCAGGAGATCGGCCGCGTTCGTCAGGACCGGCGCGGCCGGCTCAAATTCGTCTATGATGAAACATGGCGCGGCGCCCGCGGCGCCTATCCGCTTTCGCTGTCGATGCCGCTCGCTGCGTCAGAGCACCCGCATGATGTGATCGACGCCTTCATATGGGGCCTGCTGCCGGACAATGAGCAGGTGCTCGAAAGGTGGGCCAAGAAATTCCAGGTATCGGCGCGCAGCGCTTTTGCGCTGATCGCGCAGGTCGGTGAAGACTGTGCAGGCGCCGTACAGTTTGTCCGCCCGGAACGGAGCGATGCCCTCATGAATGCCGGCCCGGGCGATATCGATTGGCTTGACGAGGCCAATGTCGCCGCCCGTCTGAAAGTCCTTCGCGAGGATCATTCTGCATGGCGGCGGCCCGATGATACCGGCCAGTTCAGCCTTGCCGGCGCCCAGCCGAAAACCGCGCTGCTGCTTCAGGACGGTAAATGGGGAGTACCGTCGGGACGGATACCGACGACCCATATTCTGAAGCCGCCGACGGGGGCCTTCGATGGCCATGCCGAGAACGAACATTTCTGTCTCGCGCTGGCGCAGACTCTGGGCCTGCCTGTCGCCTCATCGACAGTCATGCATTTTGAAGACGAGGTGGCGTTCGTGACCGAGCGTTATGATCGCCTTGTCACCGATCGGGGCATCCTGCGCGTGCACCAGGAGGACATGTGTCAGGCGCTCGGCGTTCCGCCGACGCGCAAATACGAAAATGAAGGCGGCCCCGGCGTCAGCACCGTCGTGAATTTTCTGCAGGAGAATTCAGGCGCGGCGCGGGATGACGTCGAGACCTTTATCGACGCCGTTGCCTTCAACTGGATCATTGGCGGCACCGATGCCCACGCGAAAAACTATTCGATTCTGATCGGCAGCGGCGGGCGGGCCCGCCTTGCCCCGCTCTACGACATGGCGAGCATCCTGCCGTATGATGACTACGACATGATGAAGGTGAAACTCGCGATGAAGCTCGGCGGTAAGTACCGCATCCGTGACATCAGCGCGCGCAGCTGGGACAGGCTGTCTGACGAACTCAGACTTAATAAAGAGGACGTGATGGAACGGGTCTGTGAAATGACCAGCCGTCTGCCTGAACAGGCCGAGGCGATTGGCCAGCAGGTCCGGGAAGCCGGCATGACGCACCCGATCATCGAGCGGCTGACCGCGCGCGCCAGCGACAGAGCGCAAAAGTGCGAACGTCTTTTCGATCTATAAACCGAGCGGCCAGGCCTGATGTGCGACTACAAGTTTATTGTGCTGCGCGATCACAAGTGAATTCTGCACGCTCAGCAACTTCATTCGGAAGCGATCGGCTTTTAGGCTCATAAACAGGTCTTCAAGAGGCCTTGCGCCTCATTTATGGATCGCTTTATTGACAATGTCGTCCTAAGGCGGTAAGCTTATCCATAAACAGGTCACAAAGTGGCCTGGCGACCCGTTAATGGACCTATTCATGAGCAAGCCAGCGACCCGTACATATTCCCGTTATAGCCGGGAAGCGGCCAAACTCCTCGGATTGACGATCCGCAGGAGCCGGATCGAGCGCGGTCTGACAATAGACGAGCTTGCAGAGCGCGCAGGTATCTCGCGGGGGCTGGTGCAAAGGATCGAACGCGGCGAAATGGGCTGCGCTATCGGCGCTGTCTTCGAAGCTGCCGCGATCGTGGGCGTGCCGCTGTTCGAAGCCGAGCAGAAGACCTTATCGACCCACCTGAAAACGACCGAGAGGATGCTGACCCTGCTTCCGCAGGCGGTTCGCACGCCGGGCAAGGCGGTCAAAGATGACTTCTGATAAAGGCGGCCATGACGAAGCCTACATCTGGGCCTGGCTTCCAAATGCTACCGAGCCCGTCGTCGCGGGCAGGCTGTGGCGCGATGGCGAACGGCTGCTCTTCAACTATGGGCGCAGCTATCTTGATCGCGCGGATGCCATACCCATCTACGAACCGGAGTTGCCGCTAAAGGCAGGCGCCCTCGCGCCGATAGCCGGTCTGACCGTGCCTGGATGCATACGCGATGCGGCACCCGACGCCTGGGGCCGGCGCGTCATCCTCAATCGCCTGTTTGGAGCCAGAGGCGCAGCGCTCGACCCCGGCAGCGTCGATGAGCTTTCCTATCTACTGGAGTCAGGCTCCGACCGGATCGGCGGTCTCGATTTCCAGGTTTCCGCAACTGAATATGTGCCGCGCGCTGCTAAAGCGGCATCGCTCGATGAGTTGCTCAACGCTGCGGCCAAAGTCGAGGCCGGGGTGCCGCTCACGCCCGAACTCGATCAGGCGCTGTTCCATGGCAGCTCGCTCGGCGGCGCCCGGCCCAAGGCGATGATCGAAGAAGACGACAAAAAATGGATCGCCAAATTTTCCTCGACGACGGACACCTATAATGTGGTCAAAAGCGAGTTTGTCGCCATGCGAATGGCAACTCTCGTCGGCCTGAACGTCGCGCCGGTCCGTCTCGAGAGGGCCGCCGGCAAGGATGTTCTCCTTATCGAGCGCTTCGATCGCCACAGGACGAATGGCAGCTGGCAGCGCAAGCTGATGGTGTCGGCGCTGACCATGTTCGGCCTCGATGAAATGATGGCGCGTTATACGAGCTACGAAGACCTCGCTGAGGTCATCCGCCACCGTTTCGTGCACCCTAAAGAGACGTTGCGTGAGCTGTACGGCAGGCTGGTCTTCAATATCCTGTGCGGGAATACCGACGATCATGCACGCAATCATGCCGCCTTCTGGGACGGGACGGCGCTGGCTCTGACGCCGGCCTACGACATCTGTCCGCAGGCACGCACCGGCAATCAGGCCAGCCAGGCGATGCTGATAACCGGCGAAGAACGCGCCAGCACGTTGGCGTTGTGCCTGAAGGCAGCCATCCATTTTCATCTTGAAGAAGATGAAGCGATCGCCCTGATCGAAACCCAGATCGAAACGATCCGCGACAGGCTCGAAAGTGTCTGCAGTGAGGCGGCACTCAGTGAGGTCGAGCGCAACATGCTGGTGCGCCGCCAGTTTCTGAACCCGTTCATTTTCGAGGGCACGCCCGACCGCCTGCGTGCACACGGCGGCACGCTATCCTGAGGACGCCACCTACCAGCATCGCCCGCTCAGAATCTCTCACCAACGGGCTCAGGCCAGCCCCTGGATGCCCCGCAAGGCATAATTGTGCAGTATACCCTGGAGGGCATAGCTGCGATTTTATCCGCAATCGATTTCTGAAGCGGGAGAACTACAGGTCGTAGTCCTTGCAGGACGGCCGAAAATGATGGGTATCCATGTAGCGGATTGTGCCGCCGGCGGGCCGGCGGACGGTTACGCGCTCGCCGTATTCATTGGTGGCATAAAGGCGAAGGCGCGGCGCCCTGACATATTGGATGTTGTAGATATCCTTGAGGGCCTGGATGTCCGCGACGATGGCATGGGCGAGTTCATCGATGCTGATCGTTCCCAGCCCCTTGTAATCGATCGTGAGCCCCTTCGGCTCGAATGATCCTTTTCCTTTTTCCATGCTCCCCATGCCAAAGAAAGAACCTCTATTTTCATAATACAACCGGCAAGCGCATCAGCGCAAACAATACAACTGACGCGCCGCAACGTTCTTATATAAGCATATAGCGGTCAGTCTCTGCCCAAGCCCCGCCTTTTGCGCCGTCTGCGACGGGGTCGACCATCGTCACCATCATGCTGCCAGCGCGGCGGTTGATCATGATCGGCATCACCATCATCATCACCATCCGGCGGACCTTCGACAAACTCGGCCGCGTCATTGAAGAGCACGAAAAGCTCGGTATCGCCCCCTGCGCGGTCGCCGCGAATAACGTAATCCTTCGCCGCCTGAGCAAACGCCCGCCGCATGCCCCGTCCTGACCGGCCGGACCGGTCAAGCAGCCGGCGAAGGAAGCGCTCCAGCGACTGACGCTCGCGCTTCTCGACTTGGCAGAGCGCGCGCTTGCGCCGCGCAAGCTCCTGCTTTTCGCGGACATGGCGACCGGCAAGTGCCCTTCGCTCAAGCGCATGATGTTCGTCCGGATCGATGCCGGCCATTTCCTGGAAGGGGCGGATAATGCTGCGCAGAGCGGGCAGGCGGCGCAGCAGCGCGGCAACAGCGCGCCGCACTCGAAACAGCAAGCCCCTGGCTTCTGTTTCCTGCGCAGCATGCAGCGCCAGCTTCTCAGATGCCTGCCGGACATAGAGCGCCTGCTCCTGCTGTACGAGTTCAGTGCGGCGTGCGGCATGGGCCTTATCGAGCACCTGATGCGCCATGCGCTGTGCCTTCTCTGCCAGCGCCCGCCCTTCGTCGCTGCGGCGATCATCATCGTTGCTGCGCTTTGAGCGCAGCAATATTCTTGCATCGGCAACGCCCGGCAATTCGCCTGGCGTGAGCGGCGCCAGCCTGCTCCTGATCTGCCGCGCCGTATGACCGTCAACATAGCGCGAGAGGCTGTGAACCTCGCCGGATTCATCGAGCACGACAAAGCCGCGCCGGTCGCCGTGGGCAAGGATATAGCCTGCTTCGGCAAGCGCAGCACGAAAGGCCTCGCCGCTATCCGCGCGCTCGAAGGCGGCAGTGATGACGGCGCGGTGCTCTTCAGGGGTGATGCCGCTCCGCGCCTCCTGCGCAATTTCGGCAAGGCTCAGCTCGGGCCGCTCCTTTTCAAAGCGCTGCCCTGCTTCCCAGGCTTCGAGCCCGGGCGGCAGGTCAAGACCGAAGCGGCGGGCAAGTTCGCAGGCAAGGTCGCAGAGTTTGCGATGATCGTGCGACAAATGCACCGCCCGCATTTTCGCAGCATCGATCCGCGACCAGACGACATGACAATGCTCGCGGGGCTGCCCGGACTTGTCGCGTTTGATGTGGAAGACGATCGCGCGCGGCTGTCCGGCAAGGCCGAGCCGGTCCTCGATCGCGGCAATGACTTCGCCATACTGCTCGCGGGTGAGCGGCGCGGGCGGGTTGATCGAAAGGCTGTAGAGATACTCGCGCGCCCTGGTGCCACTGGCGATGGCTTCGAATTCGGCAAAGGCGCCGTGCAGATCATCGGCTACCGCGCCGGATATTTCCGCCACTTCGACCTGCTCATTGTCGAGCGCATTGAGCAGGTGCGTGGCAATGTCATCGCCGCCCGCCCGCTGGCAGCTTTTGAGAATCATCGCCTGCGCTCCAGCGCCTGAAAGCAGGCATGGCACATATCGGCAATATCGCGATGCGCGGCCTCGATTATGGCGGCGGGCACGTCGTCCCTGGCGGCGGCCGCATCGCGCAGCGCCTGCGCCACGGCGCCGAGCTCAGCGATCATGCGGCAGACTTCCTGCCGGTCGATCGATGGCCGGCGCGACGCGCGCAGCGGCGGCGTCCCGAGCAGCGCATGGCGGGTGAGCGCGGAGAGCGAGATCCCGGCCCGCTCCGCGCGCGCACGCACCAGCGCCGCTTCCTCATCGGAAAGCCGGGTCTGGATTACATGCCGGCGGTGCCGGTTTTCGCTGCCGCTTTGTGCCATCGCTTCCCCTTGTTACCGTCTCCAGGGACGCACCCTGGTCGTGGCCGGGCGGCGAAATCGCCCGCCGTGATGGGAACGGCGGAACGTTTCCGCGATGGGGCCAGGGAGAGCGCAGTCTCCCGGTCAGGTTTCCAAAGGGCTCGAAGGCTCTTGGTCGTGGTGCAGCGACGAAACGCTGCTATCGGCTATTTCCGGGTTCGATGCCCGAAATGCCGACCAGCCGGGATGCAACGGGGCGGGCGATTGACGCCCCTTGCCAAGATGGCGCGGTCATACCGCGCACATCTTGTATCATCTCCTGACGCCCTTTTTGATTGTAAGCTGCCTGACTTAGCAAAGCCTTAACATATTTAAATACCACAATATTCTGATATTGTCACGCCTTTCAGGAATCGCGTTCGCGCCCTCCATCACGATCCCGTTTTCTTTCGGCTTCGTCCTTCTTTCGTGATTTCTTCGCCCGGGCGCGGACAGA
>JBFWTA010000032.1:0-13639 GCA_050248075.1 Bdellovibrionales bacterium
GAGGGTGCCTTGATCTTGATCTACGCCCGTTTGCTGGAGGCTGAGGTTCATCGGGGTCTCGCGCTAAACCATCCGAGGCTGCCTGCTTGCGCAGTAGATACGGGACTTTTTCCAAATGGTTCCATTGAACATCAGCAAAAGCCCCAGCTTCTGCATCCCAAGTCAATCCAACATTCATAAAGCTCTCCCTGCCATTCACGCGGGGAGGAATGTAAATAAAAAATTGCATTTTTTCCGGTGATACAAAGGCATCACCTCGCATGATTGCCTGAACACCAAATTTTTCCCTATACAGTTCAGTCGCCAATTCTTCGATGCAATTGATTGGGCTAGGCGCAGCTTCGCCTTGGAGCTGGATAAAACAAATATTTGTTTCATCTTTTCGCTTTTCCAGAACATAGCTGTAGGGAGCAGTTCTTTTTTCCTCGCCGGTAATGCTGTCTCCGCTTTCACTAAATTTAGGGAACATGAAACTATGAGGCATTACATCGATTGTACGGCTTTCGTTTTCCTTTAATTCAACAGCAAAAGGTTCCGGTGCCGTTGGTAATTCCAAGGACAACATGCCGCCCCAATTAGCCTTTGCCTCTATGCCAAATCTTCTTGTTAGTTCTGAATAATGACGATTTGTAGCTTCTACGGAGGCGTCTTTTGCAAAAGGTTGGATAGGTAAATAGGCAACGCCATAGCCTTCCGCGGATTCACGAGCTTTTTGTTCCATCCATTCGGCATATTCTCCGGTCGTACGGAATTGAGCATGGAACGCTGCATGAAGCTGTTTCAGAAGTCCTTCCGCCCGACGATGGGATTGCTCTTCATAAGGTTTAGCATTTTCCTTATTGAGCTCCTCATGAACTTCATCCCATTCAACTTTCCAATCGGGATTATATGTGGGCAAGGGTATCGTCACGAATTTACCTGCTTAACGGGAGCCGTTTCCAATAGTATTGGCCTGATCTGGTTTGGCCTGTGCAGAAGGACGACGCGGTGAAGCGTCCGTCAAAGAGATTAAATCGGGTTGCCGTTCGGCGATTTCTTTCACCGTTTGAGGCATAAAATAGTAAGTGTCGTTATATCCATTCCCTTGGGGATGGCGAATGGTTAAGAGCGAATTTGCGCTCTCAGGATGAGTCCTATGCAGATAGTCCAAAAACTTTTCAGGTTCGCCTTTGAGGCGTCCACGTTCGTCTGTATAGGGGGTATTTAAGTGCGCAAAACCATCAAGAAGTTTGACAGCTTGTTCGTATGGGACAATACCTGTCAGAGGTTTATCCGAGCGCGGCCCAAGTGGTACAATTGAAAAAATTCGTTCTGACGGAACAAGAATAACTTCGGTATCAATGTGGTTGTTTTTGAAAACCTCAGCTTTAACGAGTGCCATAGCAATTTTCCTTTTTTTGCCGATCAAATAAGCCCGTATTATAGCTGGGGATAAAAGAATGCCAAATCTTTCAATTCCGTCCCTTTATGGCAGCGTTAAGCATTTAAAGGTTCTCTGCCGCTAGTGGCAGCTTGCCGTTGGCCAGTCCCATTTTTCACACAGTCCCCCTGACCTGCCCCCCATTTATGTACCAGCGGCAGGTTGAATCTATCCCGAATATAGAGTCTGCGGTTCCGGGCGGCAAGAGGCTGCCGGAGCGACCGTCACGAGTCTGGCGACGGCGGCCTCTTGCCGCTTCAGAAACTCCATGGGCGTCAGATAATTTAAACTGCTATGCGGCCTGACATGGTTGTAATCATGGAGCCACGCTGCCGCGAGCCGCTGCGCTTCCTCAAGGCTGGTGAACCAATGCTCGTTGAGGAACTCGTCACGGATTTTGCCGTTCAGGCTTTCGGTAAAGCCATTTTCCTGCGGCTTGCCCGCCGTGATGTAATGCCAGTCGATGCCACGCGCCGCAGCCCATTGCAGCATGGCGCGGCTGGTGAGTTTTTTGAGACGACTTCCTGCAGCATCAACTTAAATTGTATAACGAGAGAGACGACAATTTTCAGTATCATGCCGGTCATCTTTTTGAGGCAATGTTTCATCCATTTGACAAAGAATTGGTGGATTATTTGGATGAATGGCTGAAAACAGCGGAGGCAGGAGACATACAAATATTGTCACAAATTTTGAGTGAGTCGTTTTCTGATTTCGTGTTTGAACATCGTGCTTTTGTTGAGCGTTTTTTAGATAAGGCGCATCAGTTCGGCAAGAAACAGCTAGATTCGGCAATGGGTCATTTATTTCGCGCTTCAATGAGCGGTGTTAAGCAAGGGCTGCCAGGTGAGCCATTTCCGCAAGACGTAAGCATGAAAGAAAAGGCCGAAGAAGCGTTGAAAGAAATTTCAAGATTTTCTCCAGCATTTCGACTTTATGATGATCTTAAAAAGCATGCTGAACAGAATATTGGACGCTCTGTTAAAAGTCGTGAAAATTTTGACGATGAGTAAGTTTGGAGCAACATGCTTAAAGCTAGTTAGGCAAATTGTACCCTAGAGAGCCCAGTTAAGTTGGGGTTGGACGAAAATGAAGCATATGCCTTTTGAGGGGCTTTGAAACCGGTTCTTTGTCTTTTACCTCGTTCTCCAAAACCACCTTTTCCACCCATCCCCTTGTTTCCTCTGGAAAAAGGCTATACAAATCCAAGGTACTTTGGCGGTCGTTAGTTCGAATCACGTCCACTAAGGTGCACCAAAAGAATAGGGGTCAGGATTCAGGGATCAGGGAAAAACGCCCCATTCCGGATTTTGGCGCTTGCTCCGAAAACAACAAATCCTTGAACCCTGACCCCTGATCCCTATGACCAACACCCTCCACCGCGGCGACATCCCTGCCGGTCTTTCCTTCGGCTCCGGCGTCGCGATCGATACGGAATCCATGGGGCTCGATCCCAAGCGCGACCGGCTATGTCTGGTACAGCTGTCGTCCGGCGACGGCAATGCGCATCTGGTTCAACTGCTGCCGGGCCAGTACGACGCACCGAACCTGCGCCGTCTGCTGGCCGACCCGAAGGTTCTCAAGCTTTTCCATTTCGCGCGCGCCGACCTCGCGACACTTAAATATTATTTCGGCGTGATGCCGGCGCCGGCCTATTGCACCAAGATCGCCTCGGTTCTCGCGCGCACATTCTCCGACCGCCACAGCCTCAAGGACCTGACGCGGGAACTGCTCGGCATCGATCTTTCCAAGGAACAGCAGACCTCCGACTGGGGCGCCGAAAACCTGTCCGAAGACCAACTGAAATACGCCGCGTCGGATGTTCTTTATCTGCACAGGCTAAAGGCAAAGCTCGACGAAATGCTTGCCCGCGAAGGCCGCATGCAATTGGCTCAGGGTTTCTTCGACTGCCTCCCGCATCGCGCCGAAGCCGACCTCGCGGGCTGGAAAGACGTCGACATTTTTGCCCACCGGCCGGTTGCAAAATCAGGCTGAGACGCCGACCGGTGGCGAGGCCCTTATCAGCATAAGATGCAAGCACACATTAAGCGTATGTTTTTAAACAATAAATTGCTGCGACGACGAAAGTAATCCCCTGTTGGCTTTTTGGGCTAAACTCCACCCATGGCCATAGACCCTCAACAACGGCGCGATTACGTCGAGGAAGCCCCGGCAACCCACGATCCGCTGAGCTTCATCCGCCCGCGCGAGCGCCGCCCGCTTAATCTCGGGCACAGCCGCGCGGTCAGGCTGCTGCGTAAAATCCTGCCGGTCGCGGCCCTTCTTATTCTGGCGGCCCTTATCGCCTGGCCGATGCTGGAATCCAAAAAGATTAAGGCGATCGCCGTCAGCAACATTCCCGATCTGGTCATCAAAAATCTTCATCTCACCGGCACCAACGACAAGAACGAGCCCTATTCGCTGATGGCCGAAAAAACCACGCGTCCGTCCGGCCTTAAAAACATTTACGATCTCGATCACCCGCAGGGCGAGATTACCCTCGCCAACGGAAGCTGGGTCGCGGGCAAGGCGCTTTATGGCCGTTTCGACCAGGACACGCGTCATCTCTGGCTCGGCGGCAATGTCGAGCTGTTCGGCGATAACGGCAGCCAGTTCACCACCGACGAAGCCCGCATCGACCTCAAGGAAAACAACGCCTGGGGCGAAAAGCCGGTTCTTATCCAGGGCAGTTTCGGCGAAATCCGCGGTAATGGCTTCCGCCTCATGGACTCCGGCAAGGTGCTGGTCGTCACCGGCAAGGTGCGCGCCGTGCTTGATTTGCGCCCGAAAGACAGCTCTGATAAACCCGCTTCATCCTCTCCCTAGCCGTCATCTGTAAGGAATCCGGCACATGCCCTATCTTGTCTTCTGCCTTATGCTGGCCCTTGCCCTTGCGCCCACGGCAGACGCGGCCGACAAGGCCCCGCTCATTCGGCCAGCCGAAAAAGCCCTGGGCACTCCGCTTGCGCCGGGCCCGTCCGGCGCCCTCGAAGTGACCGCCGATCAAAGCCTGGAATGGTACGAAGACAAGCATCTCTATGTCGCCCGGGGCAATGCCAGGGCCGTACGCGGCGACATGACGGTCGAAGCCGATCTTCTGACGGCGCATGAACGCGAAAAGCCCGCCGAAGGCGAATCCAAGCCGGCATCCACGGGCGGCGGTAACGGCGATATCGACAAAATGACGGCCGAAGGCAATGTGCGCGTGACGACCCTGACATCCAAAATCACCGGCGACCGCGGCGTTTACGACCTGAACCAGCGCGTGGCCTATGTCACCGGCAGCAACCTGAAATACGAATCCGAAAGCCAGACCGTGACAGCGAAAGATTCCATGGAATACTGGGAAGACAAGAAACTCGCCGTCGCGCGCGGCAACGCCAAAGCCGTCGGCAAGAACCGCACCGTCGAGGCCGATACCCTGCTCGCGCAGTTCCGCGACATGCCGAACGGCAAGACCGAGCTTCACACCATGACCGCCACCGGCGATGTTACCGTTCTTACCGGCAAGGATGTTTCACGCGCCGAAAAGGCCGTTTACGACAGCAGCCGCAACATCGCCATCCTGACGGGCAATGTGCGCATCACCCGTCCCGACGGCACGCAGTTGACCGGCGATGTCGGCGAAGTCGATTTTGCCTCCAACCAGAGCCGGCTTATCAACCAGGGCAAGGGCACGCGTGTGCGCGCCCTGCTCTCGGGCAAGCCCGGCGCGCAGGCCAGCGCCAAACCTCTGCCGGCAGCGAAATGAGATCTTCCGGTAAAATCATTCCCTTCGCGGCAGGCGCGGAAAACGACCCCCATCTTCTGCCCGCCGAAGGCCACGGCCTCGTCGCCGAGCATCTGGGCAAGGCCTATAAGCGCCGTCCCGTGGTGCACGATGTAAGCCTGTGGCTGCAGCGTGGCGAGATTGTCGGGCTGCTCGGACCCAACGGTGCCGGCAAGACGACCTGTTTTTATCTGCTCACCGGCCTCGTGAAACCCGATACCGGCACCATCCTGCTGGACGGCATGGATGTGACGCTGCTGCCGATGTACCGCCGCGCGCGTCTCGGCCTCGGCTATCTGCCGCAGGAAACGTCGATCTTCCGCGGGTTGTCGGTCGAAGACAATATCCGCGCGGTTCTGGAAGTGATCGAACCCGACCGCGATACGCGCGAGATCATGCTCAACGAACTGCTCGCCGAATTCGGCATCACCCATCTGCGCCGCGCCCCGGCCGTGGCGCTTTCGGGCGGCGAGCGCCGCCGCGTCGAAATCGCCCGCGCTCTCGCCTCGCAGCCGCATTTCGTGCTGCTCGATGAACCTTTCGCCGGCATCGACCCCATCGCCCTCGGCGATATCCGCGACCTCGTCATGCATCTTCGCGACCGCGGCATCGGCGTCCTCATCACCGATCACAACGTCAAGGCCACCCTGGAAATCGTCGACCGCGCCTACATCATCCATGACGGCCGCGTTTTAATGGAAGGCTCTCCGGAAGAAATCGTCTCGCATGCCGATGTGCGGAGGGTGTATCTGGGGGATGAGTTTCGGATGTAGCGGCATCCCCAATTCCGGTGACGCGGCAATAAATATTACCGGCACTGTTTTTTTCTCTTGACTCACATCCCCCTATTGTATACATTTGACATCAGGAGCGCCCCCTTTGCGCCAAAATCCCGGCGCCCCGCGCAACGCATTTTTTACCGCGCGAGAAAAAAAACAACTATGGTTAATTCCCATTAACTATAATTGTTTCACGTGAAACATCCCATAACCGGAACGCCGTCAAACCGAACCGTTGCATGCCATTCCGCGCTTGCCGGCAGGAAGGCTTTTTACTTTCGACGCTTATCGGTTACCCTTCTCCATGGCCAAAAACATGCAAAACACGAACAACGTCTTGTTTTACAAGGATTTCGCCTGTAGAAAGTCGGCGATGAAAAACGAATTTACGCTGCCGAAATCCGGCGAAACCGCCAAAATCGAGGTGCTGAAGCCCGCCCATCTGGAACAGGCGCTGGCGCTGCACGAGGCCACGCGCGCCGCCCTGCCGGACGCGCAAAAGATGTTCGTGCTGCCGCAGGCGCCCGATTATTTCAAAAAATTCCTGAACAAAAAGGCCGGTGCGATGCTGGGGGTGATGGCAGGGGACAGGCTGGTGGCCCAGCTGGTCGTCATGGGCCCCCTGTCGCTGGAAGACATCCTCTCGAACAAGGCCGTGACGCGCAATGACGTCGCCTTCCACCATGTCGGCGTGATGGACAAGGCGGCCGTGATCAAATCCATGGCCGTGCATCCGGATTACCGCGGCAACGAGCTGTCGCAGCATATTCTCGCCGCCGCGCTGAACCTGCCGCTGCTGCGCAAGGCCGATCATGCCTTTGCGCAAATCTCGGCCAACAACGCCCGCAGCTGGGAGCTTTTCCTGCGCAACGGCTTCGGCATCGTCGGCGCCGGCATCGATCCCGGCGACAACCAGCCGCGCTTTATTCTACAGAAGCCTTTGGCCGGATTTTCATTCGATTTTGCGCCCAGCGCCGACGATGTCGACCCCGCCGGCGATTTTCAGGCCATTATCCGCCTGACCCAGCGCGAAGGCCTGATCGGCCGCATCGACGAGGACGCAACCTTGCTGGGCGAGCTCAGGCTGGCTTTTTCCGCCAGCACCGACATTTCCGGCATCATTCCGCAAGTCGCCGAAAGAAACTAACCCCTTACTTCCCCCGGCGGCGCGCTGACGGGAATATAGCACCTTATATTGGTGCCCTTGTTCACTTCGCTTTCGATTTCGATACGGCCGCCATGCAGTTCGATAAAGCTTTTAACGAGGCTGAGGCCAAGGCCCGCACCGCCCTGCCGCGCCTGTGAATTGGCGCGCTCGAACTTGCCGAAGACCCGCTCGCGGTCGCTTTCGGGAATGCCGATGCCGGTATCCATGACGCTGAGCACGATCCACTTGTCGCGTTTGCGCGCCTCCAGCGTGATGCGCCCGCCTTCGGGCGTGTATTTGATGGAATTGCTGACAAGGTTGAACAACGCCTGTTTCATGCGGTGCTCGTCGACATCGAATTGACCGATATCGGACGGGCAGTCGATGATGATTTCCAGCGACTGCTGGCGCGCCCATTCGGCCGTCATCTGCTTCGCGGCGTTAAGCAGATCGGCGACATTGACCATGCGGCGGTTCAGCGACATGCGCCCCGCCTCGATGGTGGCAAGATCGAGCACATCGTTAATAAGAAGGAGCAACCGCTTGCTCGCCTCCATGATCGTCCGCGTATATTCGATCTGGCGCTCGTTAAGGGTGCCGAAATACTGATTGGTCAGAATTTCCGCAAACCCCATGATCGTATTAAGGGGCGTGCGCAGCTGGTACGAAACATTGGCGACAAATTCCGACTTAAGTCGGTCGGCGGTCGCCAGCGCCGCGTTGCTGGCGCGCAGGGCCTGCTCCACGCGAACGGAATCGGTGGCGTCGAGATAGCTGTTGAGCACCGCGCCGTCGGGCAGCGGAATGGTAATGTACTCGACAACGGCATTGTCCGCCCGCTCGATGCGGCCCTTGCGCGAGCTGCGGTCGAGCGTGTAGCCGACCATCTCGGTTTTAAAATCGTTCCAGTTGGCGCCGAAATTGAACAGCGGCTTCATGTGTTCCAGCAGATCCGCGATATGCGGGTTCGATTCCAGATAATCCGGCGGCAGCTTCCAGATGCGGGCGAAAGCCGGGTTGAACAGGCGCAGCTTGCCGTCCGGCCCGAACACCGCGATGCCTTCCGCGAGGTTATCCAGCGTCTCGCGCTGCACGGCAATGAGAGTGTTATAGGAGGATTCGAGGGCCAGCTTGTCCGTCACGTCCTCGTGCACGAACATGATGCCGCCGAAGGGATGCGGCACCGACAGAATGCGCAGCGAGGTGCCGTCCGGCAAATGCATTAAATCTTCGCGCGGTTCCAGCAACGAAGTGAACAGCGCCATGCGCTCCTTTTTATAGCGCTGGAAATCCGCCTGTTCCGGCGCGCGGCGGCGGGTGCGCAGGTCTTCCAGCACCTCGGTGAAATTAGGCTTGCTCTGCAAAAAGGCCTCGTCCGCTTCCCACAGCCGCTGATAGGCGCGGTTAAAGAATTCGAGGCGCATATCGGGCCCGTATATGGCGATGGCGCTGCCGAGATGCTCCAGCACCTCATGATGCGCGGCCAGGTGACGCTGAAGCTCAACCTCCTTTTCTTCCTGCGGGGTAACATCGATGGCGAAGCCGAGCAAGGCCGGCGTTTCGCCGGCCTCGGTACGCAAGGGAACTTCGGTGATTTCCAGCAAGCGGCGCTTGCCGGCGATAATCACATGCTGCCGCTCGGTTTGCGCCGTGCCGGCGCTCGATGCCGCGGCAGCCAGGGCCTTGCCGCGACCGATCTGCGAAACAAGCTCGTGCTGATCGCGCAAGATATCCTCAACCCTGGCGTCGACCGCCACGGCAAAGGCTTTGTTGCAAAGAATAAGCGTGCCGTCGGCACGCCGCGCCCAGGCCGGGAACGGAAGAAGATCCAGCGCCGCCTGCGCCTCGTGCAAATGTCGTTCATGCGCATTAATGCCGCCGCTTTCGTCCTGCGGCGCGGCCTGGGCGCCTTCGAGGAACCAGAGCATGTCGAGCTGCGGCCCCTCGCGGCCGGCCTTCAGGCGCTGGCCGATGATGCGGATCGGTTTCGAATCCGTGGCGCGTTCGGCCAGAATGCTGAATTCCGTGCCGCTGAGCTGCAGGTTGCGGAATGCGACGATGAAATCGCCGCCTTCCTTGAGCGCGGCAACGATATTTTCGGTATGAACGATCTTGTCGATGCCGAGTATCTGCGGCGCGCGCACGGCTTCGCGCAACAGGCCCTGAATGGTAAACAAACAATAACCGCCCGGAGCCGCCGACAGCATCGCCTGCCAGCGCTCGGCGACGGCACGCACTTTGCGGCCCTGTTGTTCCGCATCCCTTAATTTGCGCTGCAGGGTGACAACGATGAAGCCAAAACCTAAAGCGGCGGCAACGGCGGCCGCAACCGACAGCACCGGCATGCCGATCCCGGCATTGGAGGCCGCGCTCAGGGCCGCCGCCACGATGGCCGCATAGGCGATCGCAAGAGGAATATAGGCAAGCATGGACGCAGTCATTCGGAAACAGCCGGGATTTTTACGAGAAAAATACCCTATGTGATTACGGCATCCGGGGCGCGATGTGAAATGATTTTGGTATGGTTAATCCGCATCTTCCGCCCTGCCGCGCCACATGAGAAAAGCAGGTGGCGGGCGAAGCCGATCAAACACTTCCCTTGCCGTCCGAAACCGGAACGGGAGGACGGCGGCAAAGTCGCAGGCGCGGAAAAATCCGGTTAGTACCGGTAACGCTCCGGCTTGAACGGCCCTTCTTCCGGCACGCCGATGTAATCGGCCTGGCGTTTCGAAAGCTTCGTAAGCCTGGCGCCGAGTTTATCGAGATGCAGGCGGGCGACTTTTTCATCGAGTTTTTTCGGCAGGATATAAACCTCGTTCTTGTATTTGCCGTGGTTCTGCCAAAGCTCGATCTGCGCCAGCACCTGATTGGTGAAGGATGCGCTCATGACAAAGCTCGGATGCCCCATGGCGCAGCCGAGATTAACGAGACGCCCCTTGGCAAGAACGATCAGGCGCTTGCCGTCGGGAAACACGACTTCGTCGACCTGCGGCTTGATTTCTTCCCATTTGAGGTTCGACAGCTTGTCGATCTCGATCTCGGAATCGAAATGGCCGATGTTGCAGACGATGGCGCGGTCTTTCATTTTGCGCATGTGCTCGAGCGTAATGACACCTTCGTTGCCGGTGGCCGTCACAAAGATATCGGCGCTTGAAGCCGCGTCTTCCATCGTCACGACCTGAAATCCTTCCATGGCCGCCTGCAGGGCGTTGATGGGGTCTATTTCGGTGACCATGACGCGGGCGCCGCCGTTACGGAGACTCATTGCCGAGCCCTTGCCCACATCGCCGTAGCCGCAAACCACGGCCACCTTGCCCGCCAGCATGACATCGGTCGCGCGGCGGATGCTGTCGACGAGACTTTCACGGCAGCCGTAAAGATTATCGAATTTCGATTTCGTGACGCTGTCGTTGACGTTAAAGGCCGGCATCTTGAGCTGACCCTTTTGCATCATTTCGTAAAGACGGTGAACGCCGGTGGTGGTCTCTTCCGAAACGCCGCGAATGTCTTTCAGCAATTCAGGGAATTTTTCATGCACGCGCAAGGTCAGATCGCCGCCATCGTCAAGCAGCATATTGGGCTTCCAGCCGCCGGGACCCGCAAGCGTCTGGTCGATGCACCACCAGTATTCGTCCTCGCTCATGCCCTTCCAGGCGAAAACCGGAATGCCCCTGGCGGCGATGGCCGCCGCCGCATGATCCTGCGTCGAAAAGATGTTGCAGGACGACCAGCGCACTTCCGCGCCCAGCGCGATAAGCGTTTCGATCAGCACCGCCGTCTGGATCGTCATATGCAGGCAGCCTGTGATGCGCGCACCCTTCAGGGGCTGCTTGCCGCCATATTCCTCGCGTATGGCCATAAGGCCCGGCATTTCGGTTTCGGCAATATTGATTTCCTTGCGGCCCCATTCCGCGAGGCTGATATCCTTAACTTTGTTATCGGAAGAAACGGCGGCAGGCTTGGCAGCGGAGGATGGCATGGAATCTCCTGTAGCATTGAAGAATCAAGCCTATAGCACCCGCTTCGGAGGCTGGCAAACACAGAAGACAATCAGCTTCGTCTCCGCTTCGCCGCCTGGTCGTCCGATTCCTTATTGCAGGCCTTTTGCAGCAAGACCCGGATTTCCGCTTCGTCGCTCAGGTTCATCACCTTTTCCGCAAGGGTCACCGCCTGCTGGACGGAAAGCAGGGTGATTTCCTGTTTCACGGGCGGCAGGCGCGGTGGCGCCATCGAAAATTCGCGAAGGCCCAGGCCGATCAGCAAGGCCGTAGCCATAGGATCGCCGGCCATTTCGCCGCAAATACTGACGGGAATATTCGCGCGCCAGCCGGCGGCGGCCGTGAACTGGATCAGGCGCAGGACGGACGGATGAAACGGTTCATAGAGATCCGCCACGCGGTCGTCGCCCCGGTCGATGGCCAGCGTATATTGCGTGAGGTCGTTGCTGCCGATGGCAAAAAAATCGCACACTTTGGCCAGGGCATCGGCGACAAGCGCCGCGCCGGGAATCTCGATCATGGCGCCGACCGGCGGCAGGCTCGAGGGCATTTTAACGCTGCGGCGCTGCAGGCGGCGCTCCACCTGCATCACATGCTCGCGAACCTGTTTCATCTGCTGCACGGATGAAACCATTGGAATGAGAATACGCACCGGGCCGTAAGCCGAGGCGCGCAAAATGGCGGCCAGTTGCGTATCCAGCAGCTTCGGTTCCTTGAGACCGAGACGGATGGCGCGCAGGCCGAGCGCCGGGTTGGCACTCTCGCCATGCGCGTCGCCAAGCGCGGTAGCCAGCTTCTCGCCGCCGACATCGAGCGTGCGTATCGTGAGCGGACGGCCTTCGAGCTGCTGCACGAGTTTGCGCAGAAGCTCGAATTGTTCGTCTTCGTGGGGCAGATCGGGCCGGTTCATGAACATGAATTCGGTACGCAGCAGACCAATGCCCGTCGCGCCGGATTTGATAGCGGATTCGACTTCGCGCGGCAGCTCGACATTCGCATGCAGGCTGATCGCCGTGCCGTCACCGGTGACGGAAGGCACATTGCGCAGCCCCCTCAGCTTGCGCGTCTCGCGTTCAAGGCGGGCCTGCTCCTGCCGGTACTGGCGCAAGGTGGCCTCGCGCGGGCGCACGATGACATCGCCCTTCTGGCCGTCGACGATGACCACGTCCCCGGCATTGACGCCCTGCATAAGACCGGCGACGCCGGTGGCGGACGGAAGCCCGAGAGCCCGCGCCATGATGGCCGCGTGACTTTCGGCGCCGCCCAATACGGTGGCGAAACCGCCGACGCGCTCGGGGTTCATAAGGGCGGTATCGGCAGGGCTGATTTCCTCGGCAATGATGACGCTGTCCTCCGGCGCCTCGGCGAAAGGATTGTATTGCTGCTGCATAAGATTGCGCATGAGCCGCGCCCCCACCTCGCCGATATCGGTGGCGCGGGCAGCAAGATAAGCATCATTCATCTTGGCAAAACTCGCCTTGATCGTGGCGATCTGGCGCTGGATGGCCGCTTCCGCGTTGATGCGCTCCTTTTCGATCATATCCTCGACACCGCGCACCAGCCGCGAGCCGGACAACATGCCCTGATAGGCTTCTAACAGCAGCACGACATCCTTGGCGCCCGCCGGCAGCGATTCCGCCTTCTGCTTGAGCTGGCTCAACTGGCGCTGGGTTTTGGCAAGCGCCGCGTTGAAGCGCTTGATCTCTTTTTCGATCTGCCCGGCCGGAATGGAATATTCCGGCGCCGCCGGCATGCCGGTCTGGTCGATGACATATGCGGGCCCTATGGCGATACCGGGAGAAATACCGATGCCGCGCCAGATTTGTTCGCCTTCATTCTTCATCAAATTTCCTTTTTACCAATTCCGTGAGCGCCGCGACGGCATCCGCCGCGTCGTCGCCTTCGGCGCAAATCGTTATGAGCGATCCGCGCGCCGCCGCCAGCATCATGAGCCCCATGATCGAACGGGCCGAAACGCGCATATCGTCTTTTGCAACCACAATCTCGGCGGTAAAAGCCTCGGCAACCTTGACGAACTTCGCCGCCGCGCGCGCATGCAGCCCGCGCTGATTGGCAATGGTCGCAATGTTGCAGAGTTCCCCAGCCGTCATATCGGCCCTATGCCCGTTTCGTATCGCCGGCCAGCGTTTCCGAAACCAGCTGAATATATTTTCGGCCAGCCGCTTCGGCTTCCTTGGCGGCTTCGAGCAGAGGCAATGTCCCGCGCGCGGAGGCAAGCTTGACGAGAACCGGCAGGTTCACGCCGGCCAGAACCACCGCGTTTGCTTTCGGCATGACCGAGATCGCCAGGTTGGAAGGCGTGCCGCCGAACATGTCGGTAAGAAGAATAACGCCTTTTCCCGTATTCACATCCTTGATGGCGGCAAGGATATCGCTGCGGCATTTGTCCATGTCGTCCTGGGCGCCGACGCCGATGGATTTGACCTGGGCCTGGGGGCCGACAATTGTGTTGAGCGCATTCAGCAACTCGACGCCGATATTGCCATGGGTGACGAGGACGAGGCC
>JBFWTA010000033.1:0-13501 GCA_050248075.1 Bdellovibrionales bacterium
GTCTGACGGTCGGCCATGGCCTGCATGCGCGACGAGGCGAAGCCTTCGGTCTGCACCGCGACATCCCAGAACGGCAGATCGGTGAGACGCTTTTGCGCATCCGCCGACAGTTTGGGCCAGGCGAGCACGGCGGGTTTGTACGGATCAAAAATGTCGATCAGCACGCCGCAGAACGCGCGCTTGTGTTCGTCGGAACCGATTCGGAACGGCGGAAGCGCGGCGGATGAAATCGGCGCGTGCGGCGAAACGGTTGTGGATAAATCGGTCATCACGTTTCCTTCGTTTCAATAAAACCCGGTTTTTATTGGGTTCGTCAAGGCTGCAATTCACATCGCGATTTTATCTCAAGAAACAATAAAATTTTACGCGAATCAAAAACACAGGAATTAAGCATTGGTTATGTTTTCGAAGGCAGAGTTGAGTCTCAAGATCGCCGACAAAAGTTTTTGAGGAGAGTTCTCATGATGAACAAGATCGAGCATATCAAAAAGAACCTCGGCGGCCTGTCGAACAACGATTTCGGCAATCTCGGTCTCGAAGATACCGCCTATATCAAATGCGTGGTGGTGGACGGGCAGAAGCTTCATGCCATTCACGCCGCCGACGGCACGCCGCTGACGGTCGTGGCCGAGCGCGACACCGCCTTTGCCACCGTGCGCCAGCACGAAATGCAGCCGGCATCGGTACATTAAGGTCCGGGGTTCAGGGATCAGCATTCAGGCGGATGATCCGCTCCCAGATAACTGAATGCTGTTCCTTGAATCCTACGCCGCCTGCGCGTTCGGGGTTTCCGTCAGCAAGCGGTAAATCGCCGCTTCGTCCTTGGCCTGACGGATCGCTTCGCAGAGGCGCGGGTCGCGCAACAGGCGCGAGACGGTGGCCAGCGCATGCAGATGATCGGCCCCGGCCTCGGCGGGCGCCAGCAGCAGGAACACCAGATCCACGGGCTTGTCGTCGATGGAATCGAAAGCGATCGGCTGCGCGAGGCGCGCAAAGAACCCCTGCACCTGATTGAGGCCGGTCAGCTTGCCGTGCGGAATGGCGATGCCGGCGCCGACGCCGGTGGTGCCCAGCTTTTCGCGTTCCCACAGCACATCGAAAATGCCCGAGGCGTCGAGCGCGGCCAGCGGCGCGGCAAAAGCGGCGAAGTCCTGCAGCATCTGCTTTTTAGTTGCGGCGTCGAGCCGGGCGAGGATGGAGTCCGGCGAGATAAGTTCCTGCATCATGATTTTTCTCGCCATGGGGGTTTCGGGTCAGGCCTTGGCCTGGGATTTGGTGGGGGCGTCGCCGTTATGGGTGGGGTCGATCCAGCCGATATTACCGTCCGGGCGACGGTAGATCATGTTGAAGCCGCCATGCGAACGGCTTTTGAACATGAGCGCGGGCAGGTCGCCGAGATCCATGCGCATGACCGCCTCGCTGACGGTCAGGGTTTCGATCGGCGTGGTCATTTCCGCGACGACGACGGGGTTCGCGGCGGCTTCTTCTTCCTTGTCGTGCTCCTCGCCCTTGAGGACGAAGGCGTTGGCGACGAAGGCCTCGTTGCGCACGGTATGGTGATCGTGATGCTTGAGCTTGCTTTTGTAACGGCGCAGGCGGTGGGCGATGCGGCCGGCGGCCATGTCGAAGGCCGGGTATGGTTCCGAGGCGGCGGCGTTACTTTGCAGAAGAATGCCGCGGCCGGCATGCACGGCGATATCGGCGCGGAACATATGCGCCTCGCGCGAAAAGGTGACATGCGCGTCGAGAGAGTCGCTGAAATACTTGCCGATAATGTCCTTGAGCTGCGCCTCCACATGCTGGCGCAGCGCATCGCCCACATCGATCTGTTTGCCTTTGACGGACAGTTGCATAAAGCTCTCGTGATAGTTGTTCGGTCGTTTCTTGTACGTATCGTCTTGCGGCTCGCCGGGGCCGGCCAGCCCTTGTATTCATATTATTAAAATGCCGGACCTTGGTTAATTTCTGCAACGCAAAACAGGGCGGGAAGATAGGGTTATCTTCCGCGCCCTGTCAAGTTGGGCAAATGGGTAATAAAGGCCAGAGGGTTAGAGTTGAGCCGCGCCGGGTTGAGCAGCACGCCTGTTGATACGGCCCACAATTTTCATTCCTTGCGCTTCATCACGGGTCTCAGGAGCATAACCGCCTAGGACCTTGCTCGATTTGGAATGGCTTGATCCATTTTCTTGGCTGGAACCATTTGCAGGCGATTTTGAACCATTCACCCCATTAGCATGCCCATTAGCTTGCCCATTGGTGTTTTTTGCCTCGGAGCGCTTTAGCCTTCTCCTAACGCCAGCAGCTTTATTATCTGTTGCCTCTCTCAACGCGGATTGAAAAGCAAGAGGCACTGTAGCGCCCGTCGCCTCGGCGTGAGGGCTTTGAGTGCGGCCGCTGAAACTAATGGCAACTTTGTAACCATCATCAACACGGCTTACTAGAGCTTGGGCCTTACTTCCAGAAACCTGAAGCTCACGAGCGGCGGCCGCGAGCTGGGTGATGAGGCTAGCTTTTGTATCTTCGGAAAGATAGAATCCACTAACCTTAACGGACGGCACCGCCACTTCACCACCACTAAGCATTCTTGCTGTTTGTTTTTTATTTAAGTCAGAAATTTTGACACCAGACGCAGCCATAGAAGATCTCCCTGATTTTTTGAACAATACTCATTACCTTCCTCATAACTACCCAAAGGAAGAATTACGTCAACGCTGAATCATGAAAATTAACTATACTAAACAAGATTTTTACCCCCGCTTTTCCCTTCGCCTCTGCGCCGACGACGCTATGCGCATCGCCTCCCTATATTTGGCAACGGTGCGGCGGGCGACGGCGATGCCTTCGGCGGTGAGGAGCTCGGCGATGCGGTCGTCGGAGAGGATGGCGTCGGGCGTTTCGGCATCGATCAGGGCGCGGATGCGGTCGCGCACGGATTCAGACGACACCATGTCGCCGCCGTCGTGGCGCGCCAGCGCGGTGGTAAAGAAATATTTCAGTTCGAACAGCCCGCGCGGCGTGGCGATGTATTTGTTTTGCGTGACGCGGCTGACGGTCGATTCATGCATTTCCACGGCGGCGGCGATATCGCGCAGGATCAGCGGCCGCAGATGCTGGACGCCGTGCACGAAAAATCTGTCCTGCTGCTTCACGATTTCAGCGGCGACCTTGAGGATCGTGGTGGCGCGCTGGTTGAGCGCCTTGACCAGCCAGTTCGCCTGCTGCCAGCGTTCGCTGATGTATTCCTTGTCTGCCTTGCTGCGGGCGCCGGCCTGAATCGTGGCGTGGTATTTTTCATTGGCCAGCACGCGGGGCAGGTTATCGTTGTTCAGTTCCACATGCCAGCCCCCGCCCGGCTGCGGGCGCAATATAACGTCGGGCACGATGGGCGGCGCGACATCGGCGGTAAAGGCCATGGCGGGTTTGGGATTCAGCTCGCGGATTTCGGCCATCATGCCGGCAAGATCCTCGGCATCGACGCCGCAGATTTTCATAAGCTGGTTGCGTTCGCGCCGGGCGACAAGATCGAGGCGATCGAGCAGCTTTTCCATCGCCGGGTCGAGCCGGTCTTTTTCGCGCAACTGGATCGCCAGGCATTCCTTGAGCGAGCGGGCGAAAATGCCGGGCGGGTCGAAACGCTGCAGCCTTTCGATGACCTGCGCGAAATGGTCCGGCGTGGCGCCGATCTGGGTGCGGACGAGATCGAGATCGGCGGGCAGATAGCCCGCGTCGTCGAGCATTTCGACCAGGGCCGCGGCGATCATGCGGTCGGCGGGATCGGATATGTCGACGTGAATCTGGCTGAGCAGATGCACGCGCAGCGACGGGCCTTCGGCCACGTTTCGCGCCGCCTCGAAATCGTCGGTTTCGAAGGAGCCGCCCTGTGAAGGCGTGAAGCTTGCTTCGCCGGTATAGCCGTCATTGGCCCAGACATCGTCGTCCGCGGGGGCGTCATCGCGCGGCGTTTCGCCGGACAAAGGCGCAGGATCGGCGGATTTTTCCGGACGGGCGGCAAATTCTTCCGCTTCCGTGGGGACATGTTCGGCCGGGACGGCCTCGGGCACGATATCTTCGGGACGTTCGAGCAGCGGATTTTTTTCGATTTCCATCGCAACGAAATCGCCAAGCTCCTGATTCGACATTTGCAGCAGCTTGATGGCCTGCTGCAATTGGGGCGTCATCACCAGGGTTTGCGATTGCCGGACATCGAGGCGGGGGGACATCGTACTCATGGGTCCTAGGCTATTCCCCGAAAGTTAATGGAAGCTTGCCGGAAAGAAAAATTTGGCATTCATTTTGCATGGTAATCATATTAAGAGAGTTGTCCATGACTCTCATCACACATTCCCTTCCCGATTTACCGGCGATCGATGCTCTGGCCGCGCATCTTGCGCCTCTGCTGCGGCGTGGCGACACGCTTGCGCTTCAGGGCGCCCTGGGGGCCGGAAAAACCACATTTGCACGGGCCTTGCTGCGCGCGCTTGACGTCGGCGAAGATATCCCGAGCCCGACCTTTACGCTTGTGCAGACTTATGACACACCGGATTTTCCGGTTTATCATTTCGACTTATATCGTCTCGAAAACGAAACGGATTTGATCGAGCTGGGTTGGGACGATGCGCTGGCGGACGGGATGGTCATTGTCGAATGGCCGGAACGCGCGGCGCGGCAGATGCCGGATAACCGGCTGGAGTTGCGGTTTGGGTTTGAGGAGAAGGGGGAGCGGTACGTGAAGATTGCGATGCATGGCGATTGGACAAAGCGAATGAAAAACTCCTCCCTCCTTGAGGGGAAGGAACGCTTCGAGCAGCACCCTTCGGAAATTAAATCATAGATTTCCGCAGTTCACATTCCTTCATAGCGAAAGAGGAAAATGAAACACCGCGCCGTCGAGATCGCCGGATTCATCAGTCAGAGCGGCTGGGACGGCGCGCGGGAAACGCCGTTGCAGGCGGATTTCTCGGCGCGGCAATTCGCCCGGCTGGAACGTGAACGCGCTGCGCCGCCGCGCGCCATCCTTATGGACGCGCCGGGCGATCAGAAAACGGCCGCTTTCGTGGCGATCGCAAAAATGCTGCGCGGCATGGGGCTTTCGGCACCGGAGATTTACGCGGAGAACGCGCCTGAAGGCCTGGTGCTGATGGAGGATTTCGGCGACCGCAATATCGGGCGGCTGATCGACAGCGGCACGGATGCCGGGCCGTTTTTCAAAAGCGCCGTCGATGTTCTGGTGCAGCTGCATGCGCAATTCAGGCCGGCGATGGCGGCGGGGATCGACCTGCCGGTCTTCGGCAGCGCTCTATTTGCGTCGCAGGTGGAGTTGTTTCTGGACGCCTATGTTCCCTTCGCCAGACAGCGCGAGGCGACGCCGGAGGAAAGCGAAAGCTTCCGCGCAGCGTGGAAAGGGGTTTTGAAGGACATCGACGCCCTGCCGCAAACCCTGATCCTGCGCGATTTCATGCCGGACAACCTGATGCTGATCGAATATGAGGACGGGTGGCGGTCGGTCGGCCTGCTGGATTTTCAGGATGGCGGGTTGGGGCCCCTGCCCTATGATCTGGCGTCCTTATGCGAAGTCGTGCGTCGGGACGGCGAGCCGTCGCGGCTGGATTCGACGATCGACTATTATTATGAAAAAGCCGCGCCGAAGCTGGCGAAGGAAGAATTGCGACGCACCTGCCGCATTCTGTCGGCGCAACGGCATACGCGCATTCTGGGCATCATCGCGCGGCATGCGTCGAAAACAGGACGGCGCGAGAAATTGGATTATATGCCGCGGGTGTGGAAATATCTGGAGGCGCTTTGCGAGGAACCGGCTCTGAGGCCGGTGCAAGAATGGATGGAGCGCAATATTTCTGGACGGGTATAGTTCGATGAAACCGATATGCACCACCGCCATGATCCTCGCCGCCGGACTCGGTCTGCGGATGCGGCCGCTTACACTGGAAACCCCGAAGCCGCTTCTGGAAGTGGGCGGGCGGACGATGCTGGATCATGCCATCGACAAGCTGCGCGATGCCGGCGTCTCGCGCGTCGTTGTAAACACGTATCATCTGGCGGATAAAATCGAAAACCATCTCGCGAAACGCAAGGATATCGAGATCGTGATTTCGCGCGAGAGCGAACTGCTGGATACCGGCGGCGGGATAAAGAAGGCGCGGGGTTATTTCGATGCGCCGTTCTTTGCCTTGAACGCCGATCTGCCCTGGATGGATGGAACGGTGCCGGGACTGAAGCGCATGGCCGACACATGGGATGCGACGGCGATGGATGCGCTGCTGCTGCTTATGCCGACCACGCGGGCGCGGGGGTTCGAGGCGAAGGGCGATTTTGCGCTGGAAAACGGCCGCGTCTGGCGGAAAGATGTTCTGCCGCCGCGGCCCTATGTATGGATTTCGGCACAGATCCTGAAGCCCGAGTTGTTCGACAGGATTCCCGGCAAGGCATTTTCCAATAACCTCGTCTGGGACGATGCGGAGGCGCGCGACAAACTTCGCGGCCTGGTCCACGAAGGCACCTGCTATCATGTCGGCACGCCGGAAGACATTGCCAAAGCCAACGAATTGCTGGCGAGCGGCAAGGGCTGGCAGGTAGACAACGGGACAAGCGGACAGGCCGCATGACAAAGACCGTCTATACCATTCCGCCGGACGAAAAGTTCTGCAGCCGGCTGGCGGAAGGGTTGTGGAAACAGGCGGAGGAAGACCCCTTCAGGCTTTCGGAGATGCTGGTGCTGATGCCCAACCGGCGGTCGTGCCGGTATCTGCGCGAGGCGTTTCCGCATGTCACCGGCAACCGGTCCGCCCTTTTGCCGCGCATGCGGCCGGTGGGCGAGCTGGACGAGAGCGAGCTTTATTTCACCGGCGGCGACTTCAATCCCGACATACCGCCCGCCTTATCGCCCTTGCGGCGGCAGCTTCTGCTGACGCGGCTTATACGCCAGCGGGACAAGGACATGCCGCTGGACCAGGCCGCCCTGCTGGCGAAGGCGCTGGGGCTGCTGATCAACGAAGTGCAGATCGAGCGCAAGGATTTTTCGGGCCTTGCCGGTCTGGTCGGCGGCAATCTGGCGAAGCACTGGGAACTGACGGTCGAATTTCTCGGGATCGTCACCGACAGCTGGCCGGCGATACTGGCGGAGGAAGGCGCCATCGATCCCGAAATGCACCGCAGTCTGGTGATCGACGCGCAGGCCGAGACGTGGCGCAAGGTGCCAACGGATTATCCAGTTATCGTGGCGGGCACCATGGGGTCCATCGAGGCTACGCGCGATCTGATGGAAGTCGTTGCCGCCATGCCGCAGGGCGCCATCGTGCTGCCGGGACTGGACCGGAAACTGGATGAAGAGGCGTGGCAGGCGATTGAGGAATCCCATCCCCAATACACGATGAAAAAACTGCTGGAAAAATTCGGCATGCGCCGTGCGGAGGTAAGGACGTGGCCGGCGTGCAAAGACGGACGTCCGCCGCGCCTGAAACTTCTGCGCGAGGCGATGCGGCCGGCGGAAACGGCGGAGGCATGGCGGCGCCTGGATTCCAAATCGATTCCCCGCAAGGCATTGGACGGGCTCTCGCGCCTGACCTGCGACAGCGCGCAGGAAGAGGCGCAGGCGATTTCGCTGATCATGCGCGCGGCGCTGGAGGAGCCGAGAAAAACGGTGGCGCTGGTGACGCTGGATCGCGAATTGGCGGAGCGGGTAGGCGCGCAGCTGGCGCGCTGGCAGATCGAGATCAACGATTCCGCGGGTATCCCGCTGGGCTCGCTGCCTGTCGGCGGGTTTCTGATGGATGTGCTGGCGGCGGCGCGGCCGGGGGCGACGCCGATCGATTACCTGGCGCTGCTCAAGCATCCTTTTACCGCCTGCGGTATCGGGCCCGCCCAGTGCCGCGCGAAGGCGCGCGAAGCGGAGGTCAAGGTCTGGCGTAACCCAGATGGGCATGACGAAACGGACAAGGAGCCGGTGCGCGCATGGATTGCTTCTTTCCTCGAAATGCTGCGGCCGCTGGCGGATAGCTGGCGCAAGCCGATGGCACTGGCGGAGCGTATCGAACTGCACAGGATGCTGGCCGAACAACTGGCATCGGACGGGGAAACGGGCGCCCGTCGTCTGTGGCAGGGCCAGGCAGGGGAAGAAGCAAGCGCCTGGCTTGCCGAGTGGCAGAAGGCGGCAGGTAACTTTCCGGCCGTCAACGGCGACGATTACACCAACCTGTTCACCAGCATGGTCAAGACACAGGTGATACGGCCGAATTACGGCCAACATCCGCGCCTGAGCATTCTGGGGCCTTTGGAGGCGCGGTTACTGGAAACGGATCTCGTCATCCTTGGCGGGATGAACGAAGGTAGCTGGCCGCCGGAAACCAATGTCGATCCATGGATGTCGCGGCCGATGAAGACGAAGTTCGGGCTGGGCCTGCCCGAGCAGCGGATCGGGTTCGCGGCGCATGATTTCGCGCAGCTGGCCGCGGCGCCGGAAGTGGTCATTACGCGCGCGCGGCGGGCCGGAAACGCGCCGACGGTGCCCTCCCGCTTTGTGCTGCAGCTGGAGGCGGTTCTGCAGGCGCTGGGATATTCCGATAAAAAGACGGATGCGCTGGCGACACGGCAGCCCTGGATCGAATGGGCACGGGGCATGGACAAGCCCGGGCGCATTACGCCATGTCCGCCGCCGGCCCCCCGGCCGCCGGCTTCGGCGCGGCCGACCTGCCTGAATGTCACGGATATAGGCACATGGCGGCGCAATCCTTATGCGATTTATGCGCGGCATGTTCTGAAACTCAGAAAACTGCAGCCGCTGGAGATCGAAGCGACGGTGGCGGAAAAAGGCATTATCATTCATGCGGCGCTGGAAAAATTCCTGCGTACTTATCGTGAAAGGCTGCCGCCGCGTGCGCTGGATGCGCTGCTGACCAGCGGGCGCGAAGTGTTCGCGCCCTATATGGATCAGCCGCAGGTCGTGGCTTTCTGGTGGCCGCGTTTCGAGCGCATCGCCGAATGGTTCATCGAGAAGGAATGGGAACGGCGCGCCGAGGGCGTCAGAAACGTCAGATCGGAAGCATCGGGGAGCCTCACGCTGCCGAACGGCTTTACAATCCGGGGACGCGCAGACCGGATCGATAGCCTGCCGGAAGGCACGCTGGCGATCATCGATTACAAGACAGGCGCCGCGCCAAGGACGGCGGATGTAAGGTCAGGGTATGAACCGCAGTTATCCCTGCTCGCGCTTATCGCGCGCGAGGGCGGTTTCACGGATATCGTGAAGGCACCGGCGGCGGAACTGGAATACTGGAAGCTTACGGGCGGCAGCAAGGCGGGGGAAGTCCTGCCGGTGCGGGAAGCGGTCGATACGCTGGTCGACGCCGCGCGGCACGGGCTGGAGGCGCTGGTCGCCGAATTCGCCAATGAGGCGACACCGTATCAGGCGGTGCCGAAGCCGAACATGCAGCCGCGTTACGATGATTACGCGCATCTGGCGCGTCTCGCCGAATGGGGCCGGACCACGGAGGATGCATGAGCGGCGCCGTGCGAAAATCGCGGGACAACATGCCGGACCCGAATGTGGTGCAGCGGCGGGCTTCGGACCCGACGGCGTCGGTATGGGTCGGCGCGTCGGCGGGATCGGGCAAGACGACGGTGCTGGTACGGCGCGTGTTGCGGCTGCTGCTGGCGGGCGTGAAGCCCAATAAAATCCTGTGCCTTACGTTTACCCGCGCCGCGGCGGCGGAAATGGCGAACCGTATCGCGGAAGTGCTGGGCCGCTGGGCGATCTGCAGCGACGATCAGTTGCGCGACGATTTTCTGGCCTTGCAGGACGAGCCGCCGGCGCCGGAACAGTTCACGGCGGCGCGGCGGCTGTTCGCGCGGGTTCTGGCCTGTCCGGGTGGAATGCGGATGCGCACAATCCATGCATTCTGCCAGGAAATTCTGCGGCGTTTTCCGATCGAAGCCGGGTTGCCGCCGCATTTCACGGTGATCGAGGAAACCAGCGCGCGGGCGCTGCGGGAAGACATCCAGGCGCAATTGCTGCGCGACGCATCGGCGAAGCCGGAAAGCCCGGCGGGACGGGCGTTGCGGTTTTTGGTGCGCGATTTCGGCGAACATGGGTTTAGTGCCGCGATGCATGCGGTGCTGGACGAACGCGCGCAGCTTGCGCCGGTCATGGCGGGCGGCGGGGTGGATATGGTCATTCGGCGTCTGCGCGCCCGGCTTGGCCTTATGCCGGATGAGACGGAACAAGCCATCCTGGCGAAAGCCGTGGACGATGAAAGCCTGAACAATGACATCCCCGATGCCGCGCGGCTGCTGGAACACGGAACGAAACTGTACGCGGCGCGCGGCCGGAAAATGAGCGACTGGCTGGCGCTTCCGCCGGAAGACCGCGCGGCGGCCTTTGCCGCCTACCGTCGCTGTTTCTTCACCGAGAAGGACGATTATTTCAAGAATTATGCCGACAAGAAATTACTGAGCCAGTATCCCGATCTCGATGCCATCCTGCGCGGCGAGGCGGAAAGGCTGCAGCGCATAGGCGAAAAGCTGGAAGCGGCAAAACTGGTGGAAAGCACGGAGGCGATTCTGACGCTGGGAATCGAGATGACGAAGCGTCTGGAAACCGCAAAGACGGCGCAGGCCTTGCTGGATTACGATGATCTGGTGATACGGGCCGACCGGCTGCTGCGCCGGCCGGGCATCGCGCCGTGGGTGCTTTACAAGCTGGATGAAGGGCTGGATCACATCCTGGTCGACGAAGCGCAGGATACGAGCCGGGCGCAATGGGATATCGTCGCCGCGCTGGCGGAAGAATTTTTTTCGGGGCAAGGGGCGCGCGACCAGACCCGTACGCTGTTCGTTGTCGGCGACGAAAAGCAATCGATTTTCAGTTTTCAGAATGCCGACCCCGAAGCCTTTATGGAAATGCACGATTTTTTCCGAAAGCGCATCGAATCGGCCGAGAAAAAATTCCTGCCGGTGCCTTTGCATATGTCGTTCCGTTCGGCGCCTATGATACTGAAGGCTGTAGACGCAATTTTTTCCGAAGACCGCGCCCGTGCCGGCGTCTCGCACGAGCCCGTAATTCATTACGCGGTGAAGCGCGACAAGATCGGGCGTGTCGAGGTATGGCCGCTTCTTCCCGCCGCCGAACGCGAAAAACCGGGCGGGAAATGGACGCTGCCCCTCGGCTATGACGCGGAACACGACCCGCAGGCAGAACTGGCGAAGCTGATTGCCGGGCGCATCCGCCGATGGCGCATCGAAGGCGAAATTCTGCCGGGCGAAAACCGGCCTGTCGTTCCGGGCGATATCATGATCCTGCTGCGCCGGCGCGGACGGTTTGCCGATCTGATGGTGCGCGCGTTAAAGGATGAAGAGGTACCGGTTACAGGCGTGGACCGCATGAAACTGGTGAAGCAGCTGGCGGTGATGGATTTGCTGGCGCTCATGCAATTCGCGCTGCTGCCGGAAGATGATCTTAACCTTGCCACCGTCTTGCGCAGCCCCTTGGTGAATTTCAGCGAAGAGCAATTGATGGACATCGCCATCGGCCGCGACGGCAGTTTATGGAACAGTTTGCAGAAGAAAGCCGAAGCCGGGGGAGCTTTCGGCGCGGCGGCGGATTACCTGCGCCGCTGGCTTGGTCTGGCGGATTATGTGAAGCCGTTTGTGATGCTGTCGCATATGCTTAACGAGCCCTGCCTGGGCAGCGCGGTGAGCGGGCGCCAGGCGCTGTGGTCGCGGCTGGGACCGGATGCACTGGACCCGGTGGATGAATTATTGAGCGCGGCGCAAGAGTTTTGCAGCAGCCGTACGCCTTCGCTGCAAAGCTTTCTGCAATGGCTGACGGCCAGCGATACGGAAATCAAGCGCGAGCTGGACCAGGGCGGCGGGCAGGTGCGCATCATGACGGTACATGCCGCCAAGGGGCTGGAAGCGCCGATCGTGTTCCTGCCCGACACCGCCGATGTGCCGCGCGTGCAGGATATGCCGAAACTGCTGTGGGATGACAGCGGCATTCCGCTTTATCTCGCGCGCAGGCCCTCTTCGGGCATCGCGCGGCATGTATGGGATCAGGCCCGGCGCAACCAGATGGAGGAATATCGGCGTTTATTTTACGTCGCGCTCACCCGTGCGGCGAACCGGCTTTATATCTGCGGCTGGGCGCCGACACGCAGCGAAGGCGAAAGCGCCGAAGAATCGTGGTATGCGCTGGCAAGCCAGGGATTGAAAGGCCTGCACGATCCGCATGCGCCCAGTGACGGCGACCCGCAAGCGGAGATCGTGCTTGCCGATCCCTTTTTATCGGAGCGCACGGAAGAAAAGCCGGTTGCGCCCACCGCCGGCAAAATTGCGCCGCTTCCGGCCTGGGCGTTTGCTCCGGCACCACAGGAAGTTATGCGGCAGACGCTGGCGCCTTCCCGGCTGGCGGCGGAGGCGGAACCGCCCGCCGCGTCGCCCGATCAGCGTTTTGCGCGCGGCATCATCATTCACCGTCTGCTGGAAAGCCTGCCGGAGATGGAAGACGCGATACGCGAAGCGGCGGCGTCCCGCTATCTTGCCAATCCGCAGCATCATCTGACGCCGAACGAACAAAGCGAGATTCGCGGCGAGATATTGAGGCTGCTGCGGCATCCGGACTATGCGCCGCTGTTCGGCCCCGAGAGTCGGGCGGAAGTGCCCGTTTCCGGCTGGCTGGGCGGCCAGCCCGTGGCCGGGCAGATCGACCGGCTGTGGGTAGGACAAAATGCCGTACATATTGTCGATTATAAAAGCAACCGGCCGCCACCGCCCGTGGCCGAAGAGGTCGCACCGGCCTATATCAGACAGCTGGCGGCCTACCGCGCAGTGTTGAAGGAAATCTATCCCGGCAAACCGATTTACTGTTTTTTGTTATGGACTTATGAGCCAAGGCTGATGCCAATTCCCGAGAAAATGCTGGGCAATGCTTGATTGGCAGGCGCGGCGACACTAGATAAGAGTCATTCTTTCACTTCAGGAGATTCCCATGTCCGCCAGCACCAAACCCGTGACCGATACCAGCTTCGAAGCCGATGTGCTTAAATCTGCGCAGCCGGTGCTGGTCGATTTCTGGGCGGAATGGTGCGGCCCCTGCAAGATGATCGGGCCGATGCTGGAGGAAATCGCCGGTGAAATGGCGGGCCAGATCAGCATCGTCAAAATGAATGTCGATGAAAACCCGATGACGCCGAGCAAATACGGCATCCGCGGCATCCCCACGCTCATGCTGTTCAAGGGCGGCCAGCTGGCGGCGCAGAAAGTCGGCGCCCTGCCAAAGCCGGCGCTGCAGCAGTGGATCAAGGAACAGATTTAATTACGGGCTATCGAACTCGCCCGGCGGCGGGTCGATGGGAACGTTGAGTTCTTCCAGCAACAGATCTTCGTTGGTCAGTTTCATCTGGCCGATGGTGAAATGTTCCGGCGCGCCGAGCTCGGGGTCGAACACGTCCATTTCCATGGGCGCAATCTTGATGTCGGTCTTGAACAGCGCATT